>CAZKUH010000217.1:0-4855 GCA_964555895.1 uncultured Enterobacterales bacterium | reverse complement strand
ACAACACCACACATCCGGATTCGCCCGGCCTGATTGTCTTCCAACAGTTGATCGTTCTCCGAACATCAGCGAAAACATAAACCAAGGGAAATGGACGAAATCAGGATGATCTCGCCCATTTCCTGTCTACCCCGGTTTCAAAGTATCAATAACTACCGAGTTCTGTTAGTGTGATCTAACTACTGTCGATCTTTCAGATGATTGTAATATGCGCTTTTACAAAAGGAGATTGAAATGTCAGAACACTACATCGAGTTAAGTTGGCAACGTTCGTCGGCTGATTTCAATTATGAAACCTATAACAGGAACCATCTTATCCAATTTCCTGGTGGCCAGTTTTTTAAAGCCTCATCGGCGCCAGCATATTTTGGTGATGAAACACTGGTTAACCCTGAAGAATCACTTCTTGCCGCGCTGGCAAGCTGCCACATGTTGACGGTATTGGCGATAGCCTCCAAGAAAAAACTTATTGTTAATCATTATGAAGATCGCCCGGAAGCAACCTTGGCGCCAAACGCAACAGGTAAAATAATGGTCGATAGCATCACTTTGAGACCTAAAATTTCTTTTGTAACTGAAGTTGATGCAAGTGTCGTTGAAAAACTGCATGAAAGTGCCCACAAAAATTGTTTTATCGCCAATTCTCTATTAACCAGGCAAACAATCAGTCCCCGCTTCAATTGAAGAAAAAGGCTTCCTTAGAAATTGATCCGCAACTTTTATTTTTGCAAGTAAGCTGCGGGTAACTTATTCGTTACACTACAAATCAATAACTGATGTTAAGTGTTACTATGAATCGAGAAAATATAAATTTCCAGACTGTTTTATCAATAAATCATCAAGCATAAAGAGTATCATGAGAGAATCTTTAAAGAATAAAATAATCCAAGTCTGCAATAGCAAAATTGATGTTAAGGGAATAAATGTAGGATTATCCTTTTACGCATTCTTTGCTAATAAAAATGATGACCCAGCGCTGTTAATGGAAGCAGCTGAATGGTGGATCATGAAAAATAAACTCGATCATTTTGAAAAAGCAATTAGAATCAAACGAATGGTCGAAGAGGGATATTAAAATAAATTTTAAGGCAAAAGGAGAATAAACATGAAATCAATGAAATGCAATGACCTCGGGGGCGCGTGCGAAAAAGAATTTTATGCTAATTCTTTTGAAGAAATTGCCGAAATGAGTAAACAACACGGCATGGAAATGTTTCAAAAAAATGATGATGCACATCTTCAGGCAATGGAGGCAATGCAACAACTTATGCAAAAACCCGCGGCGATGAAAAAATGGTTTGACGACAAGAAAATAGAATTTGATGCGTTACCCGAAGATTAGCATGAGATTTAGATATCCCCGACAAATGGGGGGAATTCCTGAACGGGCAAATGGGTCAAACAGGTAATGTGGATAAGAATATAGGGAAAAGTTATCCCATATTTAAAATAATAGTTCCAACCGTAAAAAAATTACTACCTAGTACAAGATCATAAGTAGGTACTTAAGGGAAAATATAACACAAAAAGGCGTTGGCATTCCGACCGCAGTGGAGGAAACTTCCAGTTGCAACAGTGCTACCAGAGCAAGATCTCTCCACTACGGTCGAGATGACATACAATTTTTCCTTAGATGACATACAATTTGTCCTCAAGTACCTACCTATGAGTACAAGATAAGTAAAGAATGTATATTCTTTACACTTCTCATACGACCGTCCTCGTGCCGGGGTGGATGATTAGGTATTCAGGAGTATGACGAAATGATCGAAGCAAGTTGTCATTGTGGAAATATAAAAATTACCGTTCCAGCAACAATTGTAACAGTCACAAGTTGTAATTGTTCTGTTTGTCGCAAGTATGCAGCATTATGGGCATATTTTTCACCTTTAGATGTTAAAATAAATGCTCTAAAAGGCGTTATTAAATCTTATTGTTGGGGGGATAAAACCATAGAATTTCACCACTGCAATAATTGTGGCTGTATCACTCACTACACACCAACAGAACTGGGTGATAAAAATAAAATGGCTGTTAATTTTCGGTTAGTCAGCGCCGATATTGTAAGCGCGCTAAAAATAAGATATTTTGATGGTGAAAACACTTGGAAAGAAATAACAGAATAAATGTCAATTAACAAGTTTGAACTGCCACGAAAGTACTGAAAAGCACCTCGGCCATAGCTTTATGACCCGCTGTTTTCCCCGGTGGATATTGAGCACAAAATTAATGTAGACCGGTGTGAGAAGAGCAGCATTGAAAGGCTTCTGTTATCCAGAATTTAGATTATTTAGCTATCATAGTGAAATTGATTGGGTTAGTCTTGGGTTCTTGCCACTATTTTGCGGAGTTAAAATTGTGAAGTATCTTTACCTAATATTTTTTTCATTCTCATTAACGAATGCCGCCTTCAACCATTCTTTTTTTCTTGGTTTTGCTCATGCCAATCAAGTGAAAATAGTGAAGGCTACTTTTAGTCAATCCAAAGCCGATGTCTGGGCGGTAAATGTCACTTTAAAACATCACGATACCAGTTGGAAGCACTATGCCGATATCTGGAGAATTGTGGATGGCACAGGTAAAATTTTGGCTGAAAGAGTGTTGCGACATCCCCACAAGAACGAGCAACCGTTTACTCGTGGTTTGTCGCAGGTACAAATTCCGCCAGGGACGAAGCTGGTGTATATAGAAGCGCATGACAAAATCCATGGATGGTCAAAAAAGCGCCTAAAAATTGATTTACAACAAATTAAGAACGGCAAACTGAGTGTGCAGGCTAAATAACCATACCCCGCTATCAATGCCTAGCCTTATGTACGTATTGTATACCGGTTTTGCTGGGAGCAAAAAACCGGTATTTCCATGTGTCACGCGGATATATCTTCCAGTAAATCAGTAAATTTGTGGTATTTGACAACTTCTGTGATGATTAAATCTATCTTTTTTGCACCATCAACAATGATGTCGGCATGTGATTTTTTGGGTAAGACGTGCTTTTCATACATGGGTTTTACGGTTGCAAAATATTGTGTGATGACCGATTCTAAAGTCCGTGCCCGTTCATTAATATCTCTGGCGATTCGCCTTGCCAGACATAAATCTGCATCGGTATCTACAAAAATTTTTAAATCTGAAAACTGATTTATTTGTTCATTTTGAAAGGTGTGAATGCCTTCAATAATGATAAAGGGTAGGGGCTGTTGGACTGTAACTTGCTTTTTTCTGCTATGGGTTTTAAAACAATATTGTGGAATGTCGACTGTAGCGCCACTTTTTAAACGCGACAATTGTTGGAAAAGTAACTGATGATCGAGTGATGCAGGGTCGTCGAAATTAATCAAGGCGCGTGCATCAAAAGACAACTCTGAGAAATCTTTATAATAATTATCTTCTGAAATTAACGAGCATACAACACTGGAGAAATGTGCATTTATCCAGTGTTGTATGCGCACAGCCAAAGTTGTTTTGCCCGATCCGGAAGCGCCGGCAATGGTTATTATTTTGGTCAAAGATTAATTATGACAGCCCGTGTCAATGCTCTGAGATTATTGTTGTCGGTATTCTAGCTTAAATCTACCTGCGGACCAAAGCTTCGAGGGGTTAATTGCCGAATTTTTGTCGCCAATAAATAACCGGTTTTTTCCCTTTATAAACACCAAATGTGGCCGTAGCATTGCTGGCATCCGGGGTGCCGTTACCATCAAAATCATAGAACATCCAAGCTGGCGTAGGGATGGTGATAAGCAAAGAGCCGTCATTGCCCTCGCCAGGTGCAGAAAGCAATAAAGGTAAGATCCCCGTTGCCATGGCACTTTGACTGAGTATGGTTTTTCCTGCGCTGAGGTTGGCTGTGTAGGATGATAACGTTGGGGCAAGCCAGCTGGTGGTGGTTGATGAACAAACGTCAGCGATGTTTAATTGAAAAAAGTTGCCGTCAAAATATTGAGCGACAGCAACAATATTAAGATTTTCTAATTCATTACCTGCGGCATTTTCCATCAACCAGCGACCCCAGCGGATCTGTGTACCACTAATATTTGCACTGTTATAGGTTTCACAGATACCATCATTATTGGCGTCCAGGCAAATACCATCACTGTCTTTTAAATCATTAACGGGTATTGATAGACTCGCCAGCGCATTAAAAGGGGCATCATTGGCCGCAGGGATAGCAGCGGCCTTGTTATAACTTAGTAAATCTCCTGTTATAGTTAAGGTTCCCTTGCCATCGATATAATCTAAATTACCAGTAACCGTTACCGTACTGGCTGTTTTATCCACTATTAGTATCGCCGCAATCCCTGCCGTCTGGTTGACATAACTCCTGTTACTCAAACTGCTGTTGAACTTCCAGAAATTACCACCGTAATTAAATGTTGGCGTACCCTGCTTACTCAAAGCTGTTAACGTCAAAACGGGATTCAAACCGATAGCGAAGGAAAAAGGCTGTTGTTGGTAGCTAAAACTACAACCCCAGCCAGCGTCGCCATTTTTGAATGCGGGATTATTGCTGGAAAGCTGAAATCTGTCCGGTGCAAAGCGTCCTACATTAGCCGTTTTTATGCCAACAACATTCCCTGCGCCCAGGTAATCACCGTCACCCACCGCAGCTTGTAAACGGATAATACCCACCTCATCAAAGGCGACATTATTGTTTTGAAATTGACCGGGTGTACTTGCTACAAAGTTATTACCATTGACAAGCGTTCCCAAACCATCGGCGCCATTTCTACCACCAATGGGTGCAACCAGTTGCGCTGATTTTAATTTAATGGTTTCAGCAACAATTTCCTTGCCATAGTTTGGTGTTACCGTACCCTCTGCATCGACCACCTTCACTTGGACTGGAAAGCTT
>CAZKUH010000216.1:0-4899 GCA_964555895.1 uncultured Enterobacterales bacterium | reverse complement strand
ATAGAACGATATCATTTATTTAATGAACATCCAGAAATCTCAATGAGTTCTTTATGGTCCAAGGTTTGGTACGAAAGCTATTCTGAGCCAGCCTATGTGTGGCAATCATCAGCATCCAATAATGATTTTGAACCCAAGTTTAGTTTGGCACCTTTGACATACGGCACTTTGAAAGCGGCCATATATGCATTGGTTTTTGCCATTCCTCTAGCCCTGTTTGGGGCAATTTATACCGCCTATTTTATGTCACCAAAATTACGCTCAACAGTAAAACCGACGATTGAAATAATGGAAGCGCTACCGACGGTTATTTTAGGTTTTTTAGCAGGTTTATGGTTGGCGCCTTTTATTGAAATCCACCTCACGGGTGTTATTTTATTCCTTATTCTTACGCCAGTATTGACTTTGTTGGCGGGTTTGGGTTATCACGCAATACCGAAAAAGTATAAAGGATTTATTCCTGATGGTTGGCGGCCGATAATACTGATACCGGTTATCGCACTCATCGCTTACCTGACTACCAAGCTCAGCATTCCGGCTGAAGAATTACTTTTTAATGGTAATGCAAGAGTTTGGCTTAGAGATGAATTGGGCGTTACTTTTGATCAGAGGAACGCACTGGTCGTTGGCATCGCCATGGGTTTTGCGGTAATTCCGACCATTTTTTCTATCGCCGAAGATGCGTTATTCAGCGTGCCGAGGCATTTGGTGGCAGGTTCATTGGCCTTGGGCGCCAATCCTTGGCAGACATTGGTTAAAGTTGTTGTGCCAACGGCAAGCCCTGGAATTTTCTCCGGCGTGATGATTGGTATGGGGCGAGCGGTGGGAGAAACCATGATCGTCTTAATGGCAACCGGAAACACCCCCATAATGAATATGAATATTTTTGAAGGCATGAGGACGCTTGCGGCCAATATAGCCGTTGAAATGCCGGAAGCTGAAGTTGCCAGTAGCCACTACCGCATTTTGTTTTTAGCTGCATTGGTTCTTTTTGGTTTTACTTTTATTGCCAATACCATTGCCGAGGTGATTCGTCACCGTTTAAGAAAAAAATATAGCTCACTATAGAGACGGATTAATTAATAATGAAAAATTTTATAAAAAATAGTGAACACTGGATATGGCTCAATGCCGCAGCTGTGGCCATTTCGCTGATTATGGTTTCTGGTTTGTTGGGATTGATTGCTTACAAAGGCGTGACACATTTTTGGCCAAAAACATTAGAAAAAGTGACGGTCAAGTTGGCTAATGGTGAGCATAAATTTTACCTGGGTGAACCAGTAGATGAGGCGCCTGCGACCGATGATCAAGGTACCTTGAGTGCGACAGAACTACAATACTTGTATAAAATTGGTAATAGAGATGTTTATGGTTCAGATTTTGTCTGGTTAAAAAATTCAGATATTGTTAAAACAGAGAACGCACCATACGCAGTCACCATGGAGCGTAGAGAGTGGGGCAATTTGTACGGTTTTATGGGTTCACTTTATCAAGCTGGAAAAAAAGTTACTATTCCCAAAAATAAAGATATCAGAGTTTTATTTAACAACAGATTAGCGCGCGCGAATAAAATAATGGCACAGATTAAAATCCTGGAAAAAGATGAAATTGGTAAAATTAATTATGATCTGGAACAGTTGCGGTTAAAACAACGCAGACTTGAACTTGACCATGCGCTAAGCGCGCAAAAACTGTCGCAGATTAATGCGGAAAAAGCAAAATTCCAACAGCAGTTTGAAGGCATTCAGAACAAACTTCGTCAACTGAGAACAGCATCAAAACGTGACAGTATAAAAATGACACTCATTGATGGAAAAACAGTGAATGTCGAGTTGGCCAAAATCGTCAGATGGTATCAAACCAATCAATTAGGCACCTGGGGCAGGGTGAAGGTTTTTTTCGCAAGGATATGGGAATTTCTCGCAGATGATCCTCGGGAAGCCAATACCGAAGGCGGTGTTTTCCCGGCAATCTTTGGTACTGTATTAATGGTTTTACTGATGGCAGCTATGGTGACGCCATTAGGCGTTATTGCGGCTATTTATTTGCGAGAATATGCGACTCAGGGCTGGGTAACGCGTACGGTCAGAATTGCCGTAAACAATCTTGCTGGTGTTCCTTCAATTGTTTATGGCATATTTGGCTTGGGATTTTTCGTCTATTTTCTAGGCGGTTCAATCGATCAAATATTCTTTCCGGAGGCCAGTCCGTCGCCAGTGTTTGGTACACCTGGATTATTGTGGGCATCATTGACCTTGGCGCTATTAACGCTTCCGGTAGTTATTGTATCAACCGAAGAAGGCTTATCCCGCGTTCCCAAGTCCATTCGTGAAGGCTCATTAGCATTGGGTGCTACCAAGGCTGAAACTTTGTGGAAAACAGTTATTCCTATGGCCAGTCCATCCATTATGACCGGCATGATCCTGGCAATTGCCAGAGCAGCGGGTGAGGTGGCGCCTTTGATGTTGGTCGGTGTGGTTAAATTGGCACCTAGTTTACCACTGGATGGTAATGCGCCATTTTTGCATCTAGAGCGTAAATTTATGCATTTGGGATTTCAAATTTATGACGTTGGATTCCAAAGCCCAAATGTTGAAGCTGCCCGACCGTTGGTTTATGCAACTTCGCTGTTACTGGTCATTGTTATTATTTTACTCAATTTAATTGCTATACGCGTGAGAAATAAATTAAGAGAGCGTTATAAATCGCTAGAAAGTTAACTTTTTTTGTAAGAATTATACAGCTAAATATAAAAATTATATTTATTGCAGGAGAGAAAATGAACGAGATCAAGAAAATTAATCCCATTGTAGATGTCAGTCAGATTTTGCAAGGTAATGTTGAGTTACCGCAAACAGCTACGGCAATAGAGGTTAATCATCTGAATTTATTTTATTCGGAAAAACAAGCGTTGCAAGATATTACACTTGAAATTCCAGAGAAAAAAGTGACCGCATTTATTGGACCAAGTGGTTGTGGGAAGTCAACATTATTGCGCTGTTTTAATCGTATGAATGATCTTATAGATGACGTAAGAATTGAAGGTGAGATTCTCATAGAAAAAGAGAATATTTACGCTAAAAGCACCGATGTTACCGATCTGCGACGTCGTGTGGGTATGGTGTTTCAGAAACCCAATCCTTTTCCTAAAACAGTTTACGAAAATGTCGCTTATGGACTGCGCTTACAGAGTATAAACAAGCGTCGCACTTTGGATGAAATGGTGGAATGGGCGTTAAAAGGTGCGGCACTTTGGGAAGAAGTTAAAGATCGCTTACATGAATCGGCGCTGGGTTTATCCGGCGGTCAGCAACAAAGATTAGTGATTGCGCGTGCGATTGCTGTTCAACCCAAAGTTTTATTACTTGACGAACCTGCTTCTGCGCTGGATCCCATTTCCACGTTAAAAATTGAAGAGTTAATTCATGAATTAAAAAATGAATTTACCATTGTCATTGTAACGCACAATATGCAGCAAGCTGCACGGGTTTCAGATAACACCGCTTTTTTATATATGGGTGATTTAATCGAATATGGTCAAACCAGTAAAATATTCACTAACCCGGATAAAAAGCGCACAGAAGACTACATTACGGGCCGCTACGGTTAATACAAAAATGCTGATGTTTTAAGAAAGCTTAATGAGGTGAAATTATGGAAAGCAGAAACGTAACACAACATATCTCTCAACAATTTAATGAAGAATTGGAAGCCTTGCGAGAACAGGTTATGGCAATGGGCGGGTTAGTTGAAAAACAACTTAAAGATGCCATTAACTCTTTGATGAAGATGGATGGTACAAAAGCGGAAAATGTTATTCGACAGGATGCCTTAGTAAATGCTCTTGAGGTGAAAATTGATGAGGAATGTACGCAGGTTTTAGCCAAAAGACAGCCAGCAGCAGGTGATTTACGGTTGATAATTGCCATCATTAAAACAGTCACTGATCTGGAAAGAATCGGCGATGAAGCTGAAAAAATTGGTCGCATGACTTTAGAGATAGTGGAAGAAGATCCTTTAATTATTCCACATAAAAAACATTTAAAAGATATAAAACATCTGGGTAAACACGTGAGTAACATGGTGAGAAATTCACTGGATGCTTTTGCGCGCATGGATGCAGAAGCTGCTATGGAAGTAGCCAAACAAGAGCTCGATGTGGACGAGCAATACGCAGCACTTTCCAGACAGCTTATTACCTACATGATGGAAGATCCGAGAAGCATCAGCAGTATCCTGGATGTTACCTGGGCCGCCAGAGCTTTGGAGCGAGTGGGTGATCATGCAAATAATATTGCTGAATACACTATCTATTTGGTGAAAGGGAAAGATGTCCGTCATACATCTTTCAAGAAAATGGAAGAAGTTGCTAGAGGCAATTTATAAAATATAACATTCCTGACTGGGCTGATATCATGAAAACTAAATTATTACTGGTAGAAGATGAACAGGCAATAAGGCAAATGTTGGTTTTTGCCCTTGAAACTGAAGGTTATGAAATTATTGAAGCCAGCACGGCGGAAAGGGCCTGGGGGTTGCTCACGCAATTTGCCAAAGAAGGTGTGGACTATCCAGATTTGATCTTGCTGGACTGGATGTTGCCTGGTGCTTCGGGTCTTGATTTCTCGCGTCGGTTAAAACGGCATACAGAGACATCATCCATTCCGGTTATTATGCTGACAGCGAGAGGCGAAGAGAATGACCGGGTTAAAGGACTGGAATCCGGTGCGGATGATTATGTGGTGAAGCCCTTTTCCCCAAGAGAATTAGTGGCCAGAATCAAAGCCGTATTGCGTCGACAAGGCGGAGAAATACAGGAAGACTATTTACAGGTTGGTCGCATCAAAATGGATTTTTTAAGCCACCAGGTCTATGTTGAGGCTGAAGAAATTTTCCTGG
>CAZKUH010000215.1:0-4900 GCA_964555895.1 uncultured Enterobacterales bacterium | reverse complement strand
ATGGCGATAGCAACCAGTGATATAATAATAATTAAATCTTTACTGAAATCGACGGTGGCTGTCGCCTGTTCTTTCGCTTTTCCTGCCAGTTGTGTGGCAAGTGTAGAGACTCGGGTCAAACTTTTGGTTGCAATATCAAGTTGTGCTTTCATTTGTTTCCAGGTTTGAATGGCCTGGATATCGGCGTTTAGTCGTTGTTTGTGGTGCTGCAAGACGCCATCTATACCGATAAAAGTTTTGAACAAAGTCATGGTTTTCGCAATGCTTGCAACGGTAGCTGGGTTTTTTATGGCATTATGGGTTTCGACCATGGTTTGTTCGAGTGACTGTAATTCATTGATGGTAGTTTGCAAGGTCGCCACATTATTAATTTGCAGGCCATCGGTGACGCTGACCGTGGCTTCCTGTACTAATTCATTCAGTTTCTCGAGTGATGCTTTGCTGCTACCGGAACTTTCATCGGCCATATCAGACAGTGAAGCATCAAATTCGTCGGCGGTATCTTCAAAATTGGAAGCCATTTTCTTGATGGAGGCATCCAGTCCGACACTTTTTTGATGAAGCGCAAATAATTGTTCAACTTCTTCCAGATAGGGTTTGTAATCTTTTGCAGCAATGGTTACCGCTTGCTCAACCACTTCATGTTGATTAGCGATATTTTTTAATTGGATGAGATCTTTTTTATATCGACTTAAAAAAAGTTGAAACTTGTTTTGTAATTCAGCCAGTTCAGACGGGACTCGGCTGGTGTTAAAAGCCGCCAGATCGTTACCGGTCTGGAGTAAATCAGCAATAATTTCATGGCTTGCAACTACCAGCGGTGTCGCTTCTTCGGTAACCACGTTTAACTGGTTTGCAATATTATTGATAGAATTAAAACTGGCAATACTCAAAATAATGAGTAGTACGGCAAGTAGTCCAAAACCACCAGTGACCCTTTGTTTAACCGTTAGATTCATGAAAACACTCCAAAATACCTTGCTTTTAATTTCTTTTAAAAGTTATCCATCTCTGACATTCATTCCTTGGGCTCATTATATATCGGCTGAAATCTAAAATCTTGAAGCTAAAAAGCGTTGAAGAGTCGGCATATCTTGAAGATTTACCCAAAACAGCCTAGTGCAAATGATTTCAAAAGAAATTAGTGAGGCAGTTGTAATATCCTGCCTATTGATTGTAGGATCATATTCTTGCTTCTTCCAATTCAATTAAGAGTTTATTTATGCAGTGGTTTTCCCAAGTTAAGGAAATATTTCAAAAGCACACCGATTTGAAGGAAAAAATCACCCCACAATTGGCGATGACAGTTTTGTTGATTGAAATAATGCGCTTGGACGGTGAGTTAAAGCGCGAGGAAGAGGATTATCTTTCTCAGCTGCTGCAAAGTAAATTTTCTCTGGATGAACTACAAACGACCCAGTTGGTGCAACTGGCTAACAGAAAACTGGAGGAATCGACGGATTATCATCAATTTACTCATGCCCTGAATGAACAGTTAACCATTGCGGAAAAGATAAACTTGCTGGTGAGTTTGTGGGAGATGGCAAATGTAGACGATAAAGTCGATGCGCTTGAAGAACACATTATCCGCAAACTGGCTGATCTTTTGCACTTAAGGCACTCGGAATTCATCCAAGCGAAGAATTTAGCGCTGCAATCGGGTGCTTAGACCGGTGATACATGGAAATATACTGAAACATGCATCTAGCATGATTCCGGGTTTACTCATACCCACTAGCGGCGCCCTGAAATATACTTTTCCCGTTTTACTTGACGCGGTGAAAAACCTCGTTCGGTGAGTAACTTGTAAGCATTATCAATCATGTCAGGGTTACCGCAGAGGTAGACCAAATCATTTTCCGGGGTCGGTGCCAGAGCTTCGAGCCGGTATTGTACATAACCTGAATATTCATCTGCTTGTAATTCATGCGCGGCTGCACGGCTATAACACAAGTTAAACTGGAATCTGGGGTGAGCCTTGGTGAATGCTCTAAAATCTTCCGCAAAAAGTGCTTCGGTCGGTGTTTGTACCCCTAAAATCAATTCGATATCTATTTCTGTGCCAGCATCCAGCATCTCGGCAATTTGTGGCAGCATGGTACGAAAAGGGGCAACGCCGGTACTGGTTGCCACCAGAAATATTCGTTTGGGCAATTCTTTTGCCAGCACTAAAGCTCCATAAGGCCCTGACATTTCAACTTCCATGCCGACTTTTGCTGCATCAAAAAAATTGCTGGCAAGTCCGTCTGGCAGGATGGTTAACACAATATCAATCTCTGTGATGTTTTCAGTCGATGGGTGGAGGCTGGCAATACTGTAACTTCTTCTCAATAACTTATCGCCATTATCGGGATCGGGGAAATGGAACGAGATAAATTGTCCTGGAATATAACTGATGCGATCGGCATCGTGCGTTTTAAGCTTTAAAAGGCGTATTTTTTCGGTTATCCATTCATTGCTGATAATGGTAACCCGTGGATTTGATTTAGGCATTTTGCTAATCAGTCTTAGTGTTATTCAATAGATAGTGAGAGTATAGAAAATCCTCAGGGTCATTGTCACGATATATTATTGATTATGATCAATGTACTATTAAAAGCAAAAAATAATCAGAGGGTGGTACTTCAGGGAAAATACAGCATAAAGAAGGTGTCATATCCGACCGTAGTGGAGGAATCTTTCGCTTGTAACAGTGCGACCATAACAAGATATTTTCATTATGATATCCAAAGCACTCCTTTCAGTCGCGGGGCAAGCTTTGGTAATGACATACAATTTTTTGCTTATGCCGAGCTGCGGTTAAGTAACTTATTGAATCGTTTCAAGGGCTGGTAACTATTTGATATAATTTATGATTACTTGCAAGGTACTTTGCTTCAAACAATGAAACAGGTTTTTTATTCTGATAACGGCATAATTGGGATTGTATGCCCGCCAAACCCAGGGCTAATTGAAATTCCTCTGCATAAATTGACCAATTTGTCCTTAATTCCAGGGTAGGACAAACCTTCAGCATCACTGGAAAAATAGCATGTCCATGCCATCTCCTGCATAGGTGTTTTTTCTTGGGCCAGGGATTGGGGTAAAAAATATACTGTTTCCGTGGTCGCCACTGCGCTTGTTCTGCTAACAACCAAAATTCTTCCAACCGAGCTTGGATAAACATGAGATTATTGCACTGATTCGAATATTGTGCGGAGTCTCTCAATCGATGAGCTGATTGATCAATGGCAATCACCAGTTGTTGCGGATGGTGTTTCGCCAACTGAAAACTACTTAAACCAGTACCACAACCTACATCAAGGATAAAAGGCAAATTTTTGCCTTGTTGCCAGTTCCAGGCTCGTTCGAACTGCTGCCGTTGCAGAGCACTTATGGGTCGTCTATCTACAGAATGCAGGTGTTTTAAGACGATTTTTGACAAGTTTTCATGGCGTGCGGATTGATTGCTAATCACCGTTTGAGAATTTGCGGCCTTATTTTTGGAAAAAGGCTGGCTAGTTGTATTCATGATACTGATTCATCTTTGGTTCAGCTGTGGTGAGTAATAATTGGGTCATCAATCGCAAAAGACGGTGCCATTATGAAAAAAATATGCTGCAACATCCATAACTTTCGACGAGGAATACAATTTAGTTTGCTATTACTTGGGCTATTGAGTGTACTCGCATCTCCAGCCTTACTTGCAAAGCAAAGAAATAATAGCAATATACTCATTAAATCGGGTAAAGCTGCGATTTCATTAAGCGATAGAACCCGACAAAGAAAAGGCAAGGCACAATACACTAGCCGTGTCAGCAAGATTGCGGGTAAGCAACGCCTGTTTAAGCAACGGCTTCAATCGTCAGCCAACGCACGCAAACTGACACCCGTATACGCCACCAATGCTTTTGGGTTTAGTGTTTATGATGCTACGGTAAACTTGATTACCGATAATGATAATGACGGTTACTTCAGTGAATTTGCATTAAACATCGACGTGGATTTTGACGGTGGCGCCGCGGCTGTTTACGCTGAAATCTATTATCGGACAGCGGGTGGTAATTGGTTATGGTTTGATACCACAGACAATTTTCAAATCAACGGTCAGGTATCATCGGATAGTTATTCGGTTATTAGTAATTTAACCGCTGGTTTCCCAAGCGAGCAATATGATTTTTTGATTGATATTTATGAAGTAAATGTGCCTGGTATTGTTGTGACCTATTCATCTGTTGATGATGTTGATTTAGCCAATGTCATGCTCGAAGATGCAGGCTATGATTCGGCCGTGAATAACGATTTAACTTTACAAAGTTTAAGCATGAATTTGTTTGGTGATGATGACCATGATGGTTTTTATTACAGTTTTAATCTCACAGCAGAGATAACCAACCAGTCATTTGATCGAAACTTGTACGCTATTCTCTACTCAAGGGATTCCACTAATGATTGGTACAAGGAGCATACCACTACGACCGTGCAGGTGAATCTCAACGAAACCGTAGAGTTTAGTATTGATGGTACCTGGAATACCGGGTATCCAACCGATTATTATGATTTTTTGGTTGAAATAGTTGATGCAGATACGGGGGAGGTCTTAGTCGATTTTGGCCCTGAGTATCAGGTATTATCACAAAAGGCACTCGAATCTTCGGACTGGGATAATAGCGTTGATGTTATTGTTGGAAGTTCGTCTGGCGGAAGTTTTAATCTATCACTATTAATGGGATTGATTTTATTCGGGATGTCGAGAAAATTAATAAAAAAAAATTGTGTGTTGAAAGTCAAAGCAGATAGTCGCGGAAGGAAGTAGTCTGTTTTTTATCCATTAACGCAAAAAATGCTGGTAAAAAAGCATATATTACGTTAATGGATAAAAAACCTGATAATAACAGAAATATCGGCAAAAAATTAATAA
>CAZKUH010000214.1:0-4912 GCA_964555895.1 uncultured Enterobacterales bacterium | reverse complement strand
GATCAACACTACCTAGGTCAACTCGGGCACTAGATATCGTCATCCCGTCTAGCGACTTTTGCCCCCTCTTTATGTAATGCCAGGGCTAAATTTACTGCTGTGGTAGATTTGCCCACGCCACCTTTACCTGAAGCAACTGCTATAATATTTTTTACCTCTGGTAAGGGATGCTGAGCGGTTGTTTTATGTGCTTGAATTTCGCTACTTATATGGATTTGAGCTTCTGACAAGCCGTTTTCAAGTTCCAGTTTAACGCTGAGATCAGCCACCCATTTAGGTATGATGCCACTGCAGGGATAACCGAGTACCACCTCTATAATAACGCGGTCATCAGTTATTTTCAGGGACTTTATCACGTCTGCCTCAATCCAGCTTTTACCTAGATAAGGATCGATAAATTGAGATAATGTGTGCAAAATTTGCTTTTCGGAGATAGTCATAGCGCGGCTCTTGTTGTCTTGTGCCTGAGACAGATAAAAACTGATAACAACGTCATCATAAATAATTTCTGCCACTCAGGCTGCAATGAATAAGGTCAATAGAAGTGGGGGATTTTACGCTTAAATTTATCAGCTTCCAATGAATTTCCCTGTCAATTGCGTTATAGTGAGCACAGAATTCCTAATCGACCTGTTTAATAAAATAATGACACAAAAAACACGAGAAATTTTGGTGACCAGTGCCCTGCCCTATGCCAATGGAGATATTCATTTAGGGCATTTAATGGAAACCATTCAGACTGATATCTGGGTCAGATTCCAAAAACTGCGTGGCCATCACTGTATTTATGTTTGTGCCGATGATACCCACGGTACACCAGTGATGCTCAAAGCCCAGGAATTGGGAATTACCCCCGAAAAACTAATCGCTGAAACGCAGTTGGAGCATGAGCGTGATTATGCCGATTTTCTCATCGCTTTTGATAATTTTTACACTACACACAGTCCTGAATCAAAACAATGCACAGAAGATATCTATCTTAAAAACGAAAAGGCCGGTCATATTTCTCGGCGCAATATCAGTCAACTTTTCGACCCCGAAAAAGAAATGTTTTTACCCGATCGCTTCGTCAAAGGCACCTGCCCTAAATGTTCATCGGTGGATCAATACGGCGATAATTGTGATGTTTGTGGTGCCACTTATATGCCCACTGAACTTATTAACCCCGTTTCGGCCATCAGTGGGGCAACACCCATTATGAAAGATTCGGAACACTTCTTTTTTGAACTACCCCATTTCCAGCAGATGCTAAAAGATTGGTTGAGTAATGGCCATGTTCAGGATGAGGTCGCCAATAAACTCAATGAATGGCTCGAAGAAGGATTGCACACCTGGGATATATCCAGAGATGCACCTTACTTTGGCTGGGAAATACCAGGGCATAGCGGTAAATATTTTTATGTCTGGCTCGATGCGCCAATTGGTTATATGGCCTCTTTCAAAAACCTTTGTGAGCAACGTGAAGAACTGGATTTTGATTATTATTGGGGAGAAGATTCTACCGTAGAACTTTATCACTTTATCGGCAAAGACATTATTTATTTCCATTGTTTATTCTGGCCGGCAGTATTAAAAGGGGCGGGGTTCAGGACACCTACAGCGGTCAATGCGCATGGTTTTGTTACCGTCAACGGCACCAAAATGTCCAAATCCAAAGGCACTTTTATCAAAGCAAGGACCTATCTTGATTATTTGGCACCTGAATATTTACGTTATTACTTTGCCGCGAAACTTTCGTCAAAGTTGGAAGATTTTGATTTGAATTTAGACGATTTTCAACAACGTATCAATTCCGATCTGGTGGGTAAACTAGTCAATATCGCCAGCCGCACCGCTGGTTTTATCCATAAGCGTTTTCACGACAAACTTGCCAGCAAGTTAGATAATATGGAATTGCTGCAAACTATTCAGAAAGCTGCCGAGCCCATTGCTACATTATATGAAAATCGGGAATTCAGTAAAGCAATCAGGGAGATTATGCGTCTTGCTGATTTGGCGAATCAATATATCGCTGAAAAAGCTCCCTGGGTATTGGTTAAGGATGAAGCCAAACTGCAATTGGCGCATGAGGTCTGTAGTACCGCACTCAATGCCTTCAAAATTCTGGTCACCTATTTAAATCCGGTGTTACCTGAACTGGCAGAAAAAACTAGGCAATTTCTCAAAATAGAAAAGCTCGACTGGAACAGTATCAATAACATTTTAACAGATCATCGTATCGAAAAATTTAAACCCATGATGCAACGGATAGAATCGACAGCTATCGAAAAACTGCTTGAGGATTCCAAAGCACAGAACCAATCTGTAACAAAAAAAAACAAAGCTGTAGCTGAAAATGAAATTTCGCCTTTAGCCGAGACCATTAGCATTGATGATTTTTCCAAAATCGATCTGCGTGTGGCAAAAATTCTGCAAGCGGAACATATTGCTGGCGCGGATAAATTATTAAAACTGGTACTAGACATTGGAAACGAACAACGCCAGGTATTCGCTGGCATTAAATCAGCATATCGAGCGGAAGAACTGGTTGGTAATCTCACTATTATGGTCGCAAATTTACAGCCGCGAAAAATGAGGTTTGGTGAATCCCAAGGTATGGTTCTCGCTGCAGGTCCCGGTGGTAAAGATATTTTTTTACTCAACCCGGATAAAGGTGCTCAGCCAGGCATGAGGGTTAAATAAATGTTTACAGGTGCAGGTTGGCCAATGTGGCAAGTGTGGCTTTTGTATATTACAACAGGATTTTTTTCTCTCGCTTTAATTTATTATCCCCTGAGGAAAATCTCCCGCTGGCTTCTTTTATTTATTCTGTCAACCATTGCAGCATTAATGTTTGCCCCCTTACCAATAACCACTGAAAGTTCAAGTTGGGCGCCTGCTGCATTGGTCCTACTGATTGATTTGCAAAAAAAACAACCAGGGATCTTATTCAGAGGACTGTTCCCTATTGTATTAATGTGGGCCGCTTTTTTATCCCTCGGTTGCGCTTACCTGTTAAAAACAAGAAAACACCACCATGCTAAAGGAACGCAAAATCAAACGCAAAAAGTTAAAAAGTTAGAGCCTGAACATGACTGATTATCTATTATTATTTATTGGAACTGTTCTGGTAAATAATTTTGTATTGGTAAAATTTTTAGGTTTGTGCCCTTTCATGGGTGTTTCCAATAAAGTGGAAACTGCCATTGGTATGGCTATCGCCACTACTTTTGTTTTAACTTTAGCTTCTGTGGCAAGTTATCTTATAGACCATTATTTGTTAAAGCCATTTGATTTAATCTACCTTCGTACACTCTCTTTTATTCTGGTCATCGCCGTGGTGGTTCAGTTTACAGAGATGGTTATCCATAAAACCAGTCCATTACTTTATCAGGTGCTCGGTATTTTTCTACCGCTGATCACCACAAACTGTGCGGTGTTAGGGGTTGCATTATTGAATGTAAATGAGAATCATGACTTCATGTCGTCTTTAATTTATGGTTTTGGTGCCGCGCTCGGTTTTTCGCTGGTACTGATTTTATTTGCTGGTATGCGAGAACGTATCTCTGTTGCAGAAGTTCCGGTGGTATTTAAAGGACCAGCTATCGCGTTAATAACCGCAGGATTAATGTCACTGGCATTTATGGGATTCTCTGGTCTGGTAAAAGGTTAAAAAGCGATGGGGATACTTATTGCGATCATTATTCTTATTAGCATGGGCCTGGTTTTTGGTGCCATCTTAGGATTTTCGGTCATAAAATTTAAAGTCGAAGGCAACCCTCTGGTTGAACAAATCGATGCGCTACTGCCGCAAACCCAGTGTGGACAATGTGACTTTCCTGGCTGTAAACCCTATGCAGAAGCCATAGCAGCAGGCCAGGCATCCATCAACAAATGCATTCCTGGTGGTGTAGATACCATGGAACAAATTGCCAGTTTACTGGGCGTTGAGCCTGAACCTCTCGACCCTGAAAATGCGGCCCATCCTGAAACTACGGTTGTTATCATCAGAGAAGCTGATTGTATTGGTTGCACTAAATGCATACAAGTATGTCCTGTTGATGCCATCCTGGGTGCCGCGAAACAAATGCATACAGTTATTACTGATAATTGCACCGGTTGCGATCTATGTATTCCAGTTTGCCCGACAGATTGTATTGATGTCATTCCTGCTAGGACGGGGATTTTGGCTTGGCAGCACAGCAAACCAACGATTGAACAACCGCTATCAATACCTGCAAGTCCGCTACAATGGCGAGAACAATGACTACGACAGAGCCACCTTCCGCTATACAAGTTTCATCCAGTACCTATGGCTATCTGGATCAGATCCGCTTACATAAATTTCACGGTGGCATTCATCCGCCGGAAAATAAATTATCAGCTGAAAACTGTTTGATCAAACAATGTTGTGTTGAAAAACCGTTACCTGCCAGGTTGTACATTCCGCTTTGCACTCCACAAGGCCATCATTTACTGCCATTAGTCGAGACGGGTAGCAAAGTACTTAAAGGACAGGTTGTTACTCGTGATGAAGCGGGTCGGCACCCGCCTCAACACGCACCGACTTCGGGCATCATTGAAGGCGTAGAGCAGATTCCCAGCTCACATGCTTCGGCTATTGAACAAGCGATGTTAATACTTAAAACCGATGGTAACGATCAATGGATTCCACAACAGCCTGCCACCTTGAAAGCCGTGTTACAACGGGAAAAGACAGAAAACATTGAGAAAATTTTTGCTGCCGGCATTATTGGTATGGGCGGTGCTGGATTTCCTACGGCGACTAAAATCACTAGTGCAAACCATCTGTCACCCACTGAAAAAATCCATACCTTACTCATCAACGGGGCGGAATGTGAACCCTATATTAGTTGCGATGATGGACTCATGCAAAAACACCCTGAAACAATATTGTTAGGCGCAATTATCC
>CAZKUH010000213.1:0-4921 GCA_964555895.1 uncultured Enterobacterales bacterium | reverse complement strand
CCACCAGTAATATGTGATTGCCAATAAAATCTAATATTTGTGTTTCCATATGGAATTAATTTTTATTGATGAATAAAAGCAGCCGCAGATTATACCCTCTGTGGCACAAAGAGATAGTATTGATCATAAAAAATCACCTATTTTAAGAGATTTTGTTGATTTATCACTATTTGGGCTGTAAAATTCGCGCCCCACGCTAGCGATAGTGATCGATATGGTGTCTGACAAATCATTGCTCAGATGGCGATATCCAAAAATTTGAGGTTGTTATGAAAAAAGCTATTCACCCGGAATACGGCGATATTACTGCAACTTGTAGTTGCGGCAATGTCATTAAAACACGTTCTACACTAGGTCATGATATTAATCTTGATGTTTGTTCTTCTTGTCATCCTTTTTATACAGGTAAGCAAAAAATGGTTGATTCTGGTGGTCGAGTAGATCGATTCCGTCAACGATTTGGACAACGTAACGCCAAATAGCAGGACGATAGAATTTTCTAAAAAAGGCACCCTCTCGGTGCCTTTTTTGCATGATAAAGCTGATAAGTTAGACGGGTTTCTAAAATATTTCGTCCTCATTTTTTTCTTTATCTGATTTTTTAGGGTCGATAATCTTATTGGGTTTTGCGATAGTTTTTTGTGGCTTCAGCGCTTCATCGAAAGGATTTATCTCGTTTTCAGGTTCATTACTGGCATAAGTCGTTGGTGCATATTCTTTCCGAAAAATTTCAAAAATAGCATTTTTTTGCTGTGCAGGCGCTAATTTACCGGTTTTAGGATCAATGCGCACACTAACAATACCTTCTGGTTGCGGCATAGGCGTTTGAGGCAGGTCTTTTAAAATGTTCTCCATGTAGCGTTCCCATATGGGGAGCGCGGCTTTACCACCATATTCATTGAA
This sequence comes from uncultured Enterobacterales bacterium, assembly GCA_964555895.1. Classification (GTDB taxonomy): domain Bacteria; phylum Pseudomonadota; class Gammaproteobacteria; order Enterobacterales; genus DRNA01. The sequence goes on along the minus strand of CAZKUH010000213.1, from coordinate 4,018 downwards.
TCCCAGATTTCTGTCTGGTGCATCAAAACCAACCCACGCCGTAGCGACAATGGTATTGGCAAAACCCGAGAACCAGGTGTCTTTCGCATCATTTGTCGTGCCAGTCTTGCCACCGATATCATCTCGTCTGAGTAGATAGCTATGGTTGCGTGAAAGTTGCGAGGTAGCGGTACCATGGGTAATCACATCATGCATGATATCGCGTAATATGTAGAGATTACGTTTATCCATAATGCGTTTGGCCCATTGTTTTTCTGGTAGCGGATAAACCGCACAACCATAAAGTTTAAAACCGAGAACATTCTCATCCAAACTTTTTTCTAGCCCATCAAATGAAGAAAGTTGCTGATTTTCTTTTTCTATCATGCTTTCACATTGCAGGCAGGCGGTAACGGGTTTTTCGGTATAAATATAGTTACCTTCAGAATCTTCAATATGCTCAATAAAATAAGGATTAATCTTAAATCCACCATTGGCAAAAGTGGCGTACCCCGTAACCAGTTCGAGCGGCGTCACATGAGCCGTTCCCAAAGCCAGACTGGGGACGGGAGGTAGATATTTTCGTGGCAAGCCAAAACGGGTCATGTAATTAATACCGTATTTAATGCCGATGGCTTCCAGCAGACGAACCGAGACCAAATTGATAGAGTGCGCCAATGCATAACGTAAACGGGTGGGGCCACGAAATCTGACATCATTTTTTGGACGCCAGATATTTTCACCTGTTGCATCAATTACCGTTCTCGGAGAATCATTGATAATGCTGGCTGCCGTAAAGCCCTTTTTTAGTGCTGCCGCATAGATAAAAGGCTTGATGTTGGAACCGGGTTGTCTCCTCGCTTGAGTAACGCGATTAAATTTACTCAAATCAAAATCAAAACCGCCTTCAAGAGCACGAATAGCGCCGTCCTTAGCATCCAGTGCCACAAAGGCTGCATTGGCTTCAGGCAGTTGACCCCACTGCCAGAGACCTAGTTTTTTTTGATAAACGCGGATTTGATCACCTTTTGCCAGTATATCTTGAGGGGCTTTAGGGGGGGCAGTCCAACGGTCTTCATAACTGAATTTTTTTGCCCATTTCATTTCTTTCCAAGGTAAAATATATTCACTATAAATCCAAAAGTTCTTTTTATCTCGGTGCTTAATCATTATTTTAGCCTGGTCATCGGCAACTTCAAGCACGACAGCCGGATACATTTTGCCAAACTCAGGTACATCTTTAAGTACCGCTTGAATACTTTTTTCATCAAGCATTTGTGCGGTGGTTAATTGTTGTTCCGGTCCCCGATAACCATGCCTTTTGTCATAATCTATCAGGCTGGATCTGAGTGAATGCCGGGCAACTTTCTGATCTTTGGCAACCAGGGTGGTATAAATTTTGAGGCCTGCGTTATAGGCTTTCTCCTCGCCGTATTGCGCGATCACTTTCTGCCTTACCATTTCGGCAAGGTAAGGTGCCAACACCTCAACCTTGGCACCATGTAATTTAGCTGTCAGTGGTTGTTTAACAGCATGTTCATAGGTTTGTTGATCGATAAACCCCAGCTTTCTTGTTCGCCAGAGCACGTGATTACGCCGCTTGAGCGCTTTAACCGGGTTCGAAACAGGGTTGTGCGTCGATGGCCCTTTGGGAATACCCGCTAAAATAGCCAATTGTGGTAAGGTTAATTTGTCGATAGTGGTGCCATAATAAACCTGGGCGGCCGCACCAATACCATAGGCTCTTTGACCAAAATTTATTTTATTCCAATAGAGTTCCAGAATATGTCTTTTATCCAGCGCGCCTTCAATTTTCCAGGATAAGTAAATTTCTTTTATTTTCCTTTGAATTGTCTGATCAAAAGTTAAAAAGAAGTTTCTGGCTACTTGCATGGTGATGGTACTGCCACCACCTCGAATACGACCACTGCTAATCAGTTTGAGCCCAACTCGAATCAGACCGATAAAATCGACCCCGCCATGACGATAGAAACGTTGATCCTCGGTAGCGATTAACGCTTGATTTAAAGTTTCAGGAATGTCATCAATAGAAACCGGAATACGATGCTTTTCACCAAACTCATTCACCAAATATCCATCCCGGGTGTAGATCCTCATGGGCGTCTGCAGTTTGATATCTTTTAATGTCTGCACATCAGGTAATTGTGGCCAAGCATACATATAAGCCGCCAAAAAACCCATAAAGCCAATAGATATGGCTAATAATGTGATGTAACTCCCGATTTTGAGGATGTGTTGTAGCTTTTTCAAAACTTGCGATCTATATCTTGTGGGTGACTGTATAGTTGACCACAGTATATCCACTTTTACTTAAAACTAGGTCAAAAAAATGAAAAAAAGGTGGAATTTCCTATAGTTAATACTATTATTTAATGTTAAAAGGTACATATCGCCTGTAAAAGTGGATTGTTAATAGGAAAATTGGATGTTATCGCAGCTTTTTGGAAAAAAGAAACAGAGTTTGCTGGGTGTCGATATTAGCTCGACATCCGTGAAGCTTTTGGAGCTTGGGTTGGTCGGTTCACGATACCGTGTAGAAAGTTATATGGTTGAACCTTTGCCGCCTGAAGCGGTAGTAGAACGAGAAATTAAGGATATCGAAGCGGTTGGTGAAGCGGTCGGCAGAGCAGTGTCGCGGTCGAAAACATCTTTAAAACAAGCGGCTGTCTCGGTATCAGGCTCGGCTGTAATCAGTAAAGTCATTCAAATGTCCGGGGAGCTGTCAGAAGATGAGATGGAAAGCCAGATAAATGTTGAGGCTGACCAATATATCCCCTACCCCTTGGATGAGGTGGCTTTGGACTTTGAAGTACTTGGTGAATCAGAGCGCTCGCCGGATCAAGTGGATGTGTTAATCGCTGCCAGTCGTTTGGAAAATGTAGATGGCCGCGTGGAATCTCTGGAAATTGGTGATCTTGAAGCCAAGGTGGTTGATATCGAAGGTTACGCATTAGAGCGCGCATTCCAAGTTTTATACAGCCAGTTACCAGAAGATGCTAATAACAAGGTTATCGCGCTGGTTGATATTGGTGCATCGGTAACGACCTTGAGCGTGATGCACGAAGGTAAAAGTATTTACAATCGGGAGCAGGTTTTCGGTGGCAGCCAACTGACGGAAGAAATTATGCGCCGTTATGGACTCTCGTTTGAAGAAGCGGGGATGGCAAAAAAGCAAGGTGGCTTACCAGACGATTATGAGCCTGAGGTTTTAGAACCCTTCAAAGAATCTATTTTACAGCAGGTGAGTCGTGCCTTACAGTTTTTCTATTCATCTTCACAATTTGGCGATGTAGAGCACGTGGTGCTCGCGGGAGGGTGTGCCGCTATTGAGGGTCTGGATGAACTCATAGAGGAAAGATTAGGACACGGGGTGACTATCGCGAATCCGTTTGCTGATATGTCATTATCACCAAAAGTGAATGCCCAAGCATTGAGTAATGATGCGCCTTCTCTAATGATAGCATGTGGTTTGGCGTTGAGGAGTTTTGACTAATGGCAAGGATTAATCTATTACCCTGGCGTGCCGAGCTCAGGAAAGAGAAACAAAAAGAATTTATGTCTTATATTGTATTTGCGGCAATCTTTGCATTATTGGTCATGTATTTGTTCCATATGTACATGGAGTCACAAATTGACACTCAATTAAGCAGAAACAAATTTATCAAGGATCAAACAATCATTGTAGATAATAAAATTAAGGAAATTAAAGCCCTTGATGAAAAAAGAGAACAATTAAAAACACGCATGGAATTGATCCAGCGTCTGCAACATTCTAGGCCTGAAGTTGTACACCTGTTTGATGAACTACCACGGGTTATTCCGGATGGCTTACACTTAACTTCGATTAAAAGAAATGGGCAATTGCTGACCATCACTGGTAAAGCAGAATCTCATACACGAATTTCAGCCTTTATGCGAAATATCAGCAACTCAAAATGGCTGGGCACACCAGATTTATCCGATATTCAGGCAGATGAAAAATCGCCCGTACCGAGTAATAGTTTTGTCGTGACAGTGA
>CAZKUH010000212.1:0-4966 GCA_964555895.1 uncultured Enterobacterales bacterium | reverse complement strand
AGGTTTATTGCGTTAATAGATGAATTTTATGAACGCCAAGTTAAAGTGATTATTTCTGCTGCGGTTTCAATCCAGCAATTGTATCAAGGCTCCCGATTGCATTTTGAATTTCAAAGAACTGTGAGTCGCCTCGAGGAAATGCAATCTGAAAAATATTTGGGGTTAGCGCATCTGCAATAGCTTTATACCCGTACCGCCTGAAAATGCAGTATTTCAGAGTGCCTGAGAGCATTCAATTTAATTCCGACTGTAACCCGCATTTCCAAGTAGCACGGGTATATTACCTGAAGCTCAGATTGAGGTTTTAGTGTGGATCTGTGTCCATCAAACAGCTTATCAAATGCAACATTAGTGTAAATAGTGCATATTTTTTCTCAAACAAGTCAACTATACTCGACGACAGACGTTGTGATTAATAAACTGAGGTTTTATAAATGAATTCTATTTTACGCTTAGCTTTTCTGTTTCTGGCATTGCTGTCACTGAGTGGTTGTGGCGGTGGTGGCGGGAGTTCAGCACCGGCAAATATTCCCCCTTCTGCGAACGCGGGGGCTGATCAATCGGTGAATGAACAAACCTCGGTTACTTTAACGGGTAGTGCTGCTGATAGTGATGGTTCTGTTGCTTCAACAAACTGGACACAGGTCTCTGGAACAGTCGTTACCATCAACTCATCTGCTTCAACGACAGCAACTTTTACTGCGCCCGCTATTGCGGTTGGTAGTGAAAATCTGGTTTTCAGATTGACCGTTAAAGATGATAAAGGCGTCAATGCTAGCGATGAGGTTACCGTCACGGTAAATACCACCAATAATGTTCCTGTTGCCAACGCGGGAGTTGATTTTACGGTCGATGAACAATCTCAGGTTTCATTGGTAGGAACGGGCACTGATGATGGTTCCATTGCCGGTTATTTGTGGACACAGCTTTCTGGAACGACCGTTGTGCTCAATGCAGCGGCTACTGCCAACGCCGGTTTTACCGCACCTTCTTTGAGTGTGGCAGAGGATCTAACATTCAGTTTGACTGTGACAGATGATAGAGGCGCGAGCAATACGGATAGTATCGTGGTTTCTGTCACACCGGTGGTCGGTCTCAACACCGCACCTGTAGCCAATGCCGGTACAGCGCAAACTGTGGTTAGCGCGGCTACGGTTGCTTTAGATGGCAGCGCTTCTGCTGATTCAGATGGCTCAATCGTAACTTATGCCTGGCAACAGACAGCTGGTGCAACTGTGGTCATGACCGGTGCTAATAGCAGTAGCGCTGGATTTACTGCACCGACGGTTCTGGCGAATGCCATACTGACATTTATGTTAACGGTGACAGATAATGAAGGCGCTACAAATTCAGTCAATGTGGATATTACGGTAACGCCATTACCCGCTCAGGTATCCATTTCAGGTAAAGTCACTTTTGATTTGGTGCCTTTTGGCGCAGTTGCAAGATCGGGTCTTGATTATCCCAATTTAGTGCAAACGGGTATAGCCTGGGCGACCGTTGAGGCAATTGCAGGTACGCAGGTTGTGGCTACAACAGTTTCAGATGTGCTGGGGAATTATAGTCTGGCGGTCGATCCCAACACCCAGATATTTATTCGTGTTAAAGCGGAAATGAAAAAAACTGGCAGCCCCTCCTGGGATGTTCAAATCGTAGATAATACCAATGCCAAAGCACTTTATGTGATGGATGGTAGTGCATTTGATTCAGCTGTCAGTAATCAAACCGTAGATTTAAATGCAGCCTCAGGCTGGACGGGCACTGGTTATGGGACCACTCGGGTTGCGGCACCTTTTGCGCTGATGCATACATCTTTCCGAGCCATGAGTAAAATATTATCAGCCAATGGAAGCCATATTTTTACGCCATTAAAAATTAACTGGAGCCCGAGCAATGTCTCAGCTTCTGGTAGTTTAACCACTGGACAGATCGGCACATCTTTCTATTCGGCGAATGAAATTTATGTATTAGGTGATGCGGATACAGATACCGATGAATACGATGAGCATGTGATTATCCATGAATGGGCGCATTATTTTGAAGATAACTTTTCTCGATCGGATTCTATTGGCGGCGGCCACGGGGGTGGAGATCAACTTGATATGCGTCTCGCTTTCGGCGAAGGCTGGGGTAATGCCTGGTCAGGCATAGCGACGGATGATCCGGTTTACCGGGATTCGAACGGTACCGCTCAGGGTAAGGATTTTTCGATTAATGTCGATGTGAATTCCAACGTTACCCCAGGATGGTTCTCTGAGGGTTCGGTGCAATCCATCCTTTATGATCTCTATGATGCCAGCGATGATGGCGCAGACACCATCTCCATGGGCTTTACACCTTTATACAACGTTCTGATCAATAAAGAAAAAAATACCCCGGCTTTGACCAGTATTTTTAGCTTTATTACAGCCTTGAAAGTGGAAAATCCAACTTCGGTGACTGCCATAAATGCCTTGGTGAGTGGGCAGAATATCAACGTGACTGACGAATGGGGTACCGGCGAGACTAATAATGCCGGCGATAGCCAGGATGTGCTACCGGTGTATACCAACATTACTACCGATGGAACAGTAGTCAATCTCTGTAGCAGCCCGGCATTTAAAAGCACAGGTACTGGTGGTTCAAACAAATTAGCTGTCTATCGTTATTTAAAATTTGATGTGGTAACGAATGGTAATTATCAGATCAATTTAACATCCGCAACAGGCAGTGACCCTGATTACTATTTATTTAAAAAGGGTGTATTCGCTTCAGGTTTATCTGCTGCAAGTGGTACCGAAACGGGAGTACACGCCTTAACAGCCGGTACGCATGTGTTGACAGTCGATGATGATAAAGTCGTCACTGAAAAAACTACAGTGAGAACCTGTATTGATATTCGCGTCACTGCGCAATAGATCATGCAGCATAAATTGAGGATTAAACAATGAAATTTTTACAAATATTCTTTACTTCGCTGTTATTACTTGTCGGGGTGACGCAGGCACAGGCAAAATCAACAGTCATATCCAAAGCAACAATCACCAACTGTGGCGTAGTCCATTTTAGTCTTAATGGTGTCAGTAAAACTGCTCAAGGTAAACCCGGAGCAGGGGTTTGTCTGACTTATAATGTGCCGCAGAAAATTAAGCCGGGTGACACTTTTTTGGTGAAGATGTCTCTTACCGGGCCGAGTGATGGCAGTTTACGTTCTGAAATTAAAGCCGGTCAAAATCTGCAATATGTTTCCCGCAAGCAAAGTTTACAAAAAGTCGGAGCAAGTATGAGTAAAGGTGAACAACAGCAATTGCTGTTTAGTGCTGGAAAAAAAGGCTTCTACTACATTTATGTAAATGCTAAAACTGGTTTTGGTAATAATAGTAGGACACGGATTTTTGCCATACCAGTTAATGTTGGGGGGGTTAATCCGCGAGATTACCTTAAAACCAATGGTATTTTGCGGACGACTGTTACCGGTGAAAAAATTATCAGCATGCAGGCTGCACAAACCATTAAATAATTATTTGTGCAAAAAACCAGCGACCATCAAATATGCGGGTCGCTGGTTTTTTCGTAGTGAGGGCTTTACGTTACGCAAGCCTTTTTTCGATTTTGCTGTCGTCATGGTATCTCACTGGGTATTTTAATGACGTTGGGTCGCAAGCTGGAGCAGCATGATCCAATCCGAATACTCACATTAATTGAGGCGCGCTTTTTATCGTATATTCAGGCTGTTGGCTAAGGAATTTTGAAGTTTTTTTTTAATACGCTAATTTCAGTCGATTTCTTGGCTAATCTACTTGCCTGAGAGCCGGAACTCATGTAGAATTCGCGCCTTTCTTAGAATTGCGGTTGTGACACCATTGGGTGTCAAATGTGGAGTAATCACATGAAAACCTTTAGTGCCAAGCCAGCAGAAGTCACACGTGACTGGTTCGTCGTGGATGCGGCTGGTAAAACATTAGGTCGCATGGCGACTGAAATTGCCTTACGTTTACGTGGTAAACATAAACCAGAATATACGCCACACGTTGATACCGGCGATTACATTGTTGTAATCAATGCTGAAAAAGTTGTCGTGACGGGTAAAAAAACAACAGACAAAATTTATCGTAGCTATTCAGGCTATATCGGCGGTTTGAAAGAAATCAGCTTTGATAAATTACAACAAAAAGCTCCAGAACGCATTATTGAACTTGCAGTCAAAGGTATGTTGCCTAAAAACCCATTGGGTCGTGCGATGTATCGAAAACTAAAAGTTTACGCGGGACCTGAGCATCAACATGCTGCACAGCAGCCCTTACCTTTGGAGATTTAGAGGTTATTATGGCTGAACAATATTATGGTACTGGACGTCGAAAAAGTTCAACAGCCCGTGTGTTTATGACACGTGGCAAAGGTGCTTTAACCGTCAATGGCAGTACACTTGAAGAGTATTTTGGTCGGGAAACTGCGCGTATGGTGGTACGTCAACCTCTCGAACTCACCGAACTGATCGATAATCTTGATCTTAAAATTACCGTTAAAGGTGGTGGTATTACCGGACAAGCAGGCGCCATCCGGTTAGGTATAACCCGTGCCTTGATGTCTTACGACGAGACTTTACGAGCTAATCTGCGGAGTGCCGGTTATGTTACTCGTGATGCCCGTGTTGTTGAACGTAAAAAAGTCGGCTTACACAAAGCGCGAAAGCGTCCTCAATTCTCGAAACGATAATACTTTAGAGAAATTTTCGACTAGAAGAATATAAAAAACCGGCTAATTAAAGCCGGTTTTTTATAGGCTGAAAGTTATTACTAACTGTTTGTTAATGTAAAAAAAGTTATCAGTATCAAACAGATGTCGATATTTTCTATGAATTTATCAGATTGTTTTTTTAACTGTGATGGGTTAATTAAATCAATTTAAGCATTTGTTTTAAAAGAAGAAAATTGAATTTTACTTGTCAAAATACTCGATCTTCGATATTATTAGATAGTGAATAAGA
>CAZKUH010000211.1:0-4977 GCA_964555895.1 uncultured Enterobacterales bacterium | reverse complement strand
AATTGAGCGTGTTTTTGCAAAAAATATTTGGCTGTTTTAATCAGCTTTCTCTGTTTAAAAATATCCACGGATTCCAAAGCACTCACTTGCCGATTTTGACGCAGTCTGACTTCTACAAAAATCAGTGTATCATTTTCAAGCATAATACGATCGATTTCACCCAATTTCGTTCGATAATTACTGTATAAGTGTTTGAGCTGTTTTTTCTCCAAATATTGTTGAGCTAAATTCTCAGCTTCCTCGCCTCGGCTGAGTTCAATTTTTTCATTTTTTGGAAAAAGCGCATGAATCATATTCAAAATATTAGTTATTTTCTTTTTTATCATCAAGGTATCCAATCCATCGAATATTTTCTTTATTAAATTGCACCCAAGGTAAATCGCGGGCAATTTGCTTTTTGGAGTTTAAATAAAGCCGTCCTGTTTTTCCATTAAGGTATTGATGAGTAAAAGCCTGAAGTACGGAGAGTTGGTCTATCAGATGGTAGGCATCAAATCCAAAAGCAAATAAACGCGCATTTTTTCCGGTTACCGTATTGGGCCAAACTTTTTTTAATTTTTCTTTGTTGATTGTTGAAGTTGTCCCGTTGTTAGTTTTTTGAGACAGTAGCCAGGGTATATCAATAAAATAAACTTTATTCAAATCACGGTCTCTTCTACCTGGGGAATCACCATGAAAAATCCTGGAGGTTGAAAAAACTGGCAGATCTTGTGCGTAATAATAGTCAATCAATGGCTTTAATCTTCGACCATCCTCGGCATTTGAAAAGAGGAAAATACCTTTAATATCCTGTCTTCTTCTTTCTTCAAACTTGATTGAAGTACCCAGTAATTTGCGTAATTCGAGATAACGTTTTTTAGAATCATCGATGGCTAATAGTGAACGGACAACTTTGCTATAATCTTGTCCTGATACATAATGTCTCTGAATGGAAATCTTGCCGTCAAGTCTCTCTAACTGTTCTGAAAAAGCCTTTAAAGCTCTATCACCTAAAACTGTGGCTGGTACCAGAACTGCTGCTTGATCCAGTTTTTCGCTCCAGAATTTTTCGGCGACCTGTCTCGCTTCATTTTCAACGGGCAACCCAAATTGATAAATATTCTTATCTGAATTGTATAAACCATTTAACATATTTAAAGTAAGAACAGGTAAATTAATCGTGTTATTTTTAAACAAAGATTTAATGGCAGATTTTTTTAAGGGGCCAACAATGAACTCCATCCCATCATTTTCAGCCGTATCATAGAGGCTCTGCAGATCTTCGACATTTGAATTGTAAAATTTAATTTCCGGTTTTGGCTCTGTAATCCCTGAAGTTTCTGTTTGAGAGTCCTGCGCATAATATGCTGCCTCAATACCTTTGCGGATATACTTGGCACTGGTTGCCAATTCTCCAGTTTGTGGTAAGAACACCGCAATTTTTAACGGATGAATCAGTTTCGCTTTTGAAATAGAAGAAATCTCAGTTGGCATTATTTTTTCAGCTGGATGACCACTGAAACGCGATTTCCATACTTCGATAGCTTGCATTAATTTTTTTGGTTGACCCGCATATTTTTTATTGATTAATGCCAGTTCAAGCCAACCATTGAGGACTCTGTCTGCAGTGGTTGAATGACTAAATACAGCCAAATATTTTGCCGTGGGCAGATTCAAAATATGCCAGATGGCATCACTGTTTTTTTGCTGTTGCTGTGGTAACTTTAATAGTAATGATAAGGCGATTCGCTTATTAGCGGCTTCAATAAAGTTGCCCGAGAGACGATATGCGTTGGAATACCATAACAATAACAATTGTTGGTCATCCTCATTAAAAATTTCATCAACTTTGGTTAATGAAATTGCCGCAAATAATTTCAACGCTTCTTCAAAGTTTTCTTCATGGGTCAATAAAACAGCTTGATATAATTGTCTGCGTTTGGTTTCAGATTGGGTTAAGGGTAAATTGCCAAGACGGCTCAGCGGTTGGTTTGTAAAAGCAAAATCATTGTTTCTGATAAAGGCTGAGAGCGCATTGAGAAGATATTCTGCTCGAATGGATTCATCACTTTGATTAGCGAGAATTAACCAGTCATTGCCAGAACGTGAATTAACTACAGAAACAGCCTGGATTAGCTGGTGCTCATCTATTACCGGTTTACTGGGGCAGCCTGCAAGCAGTAATAGTGTGAGAAGAGTAAAAATTCTTAAGGCAATATTCATATTGAGGCTCATATCCACGCGAAGATCGTATTCAGTACTGTGCTCATGATAAAGTATGTCTATATATTTTCCAACGTTGATGATGAATAGATTATGGCAGAAAATAAACCTGACGCATACCAGCAAGCGCATAATGAAGGGGTGCTCTATATTTTGGCTACACCGATAGGAAACCTCGGCGATATTAGCGAACGTGCAATTGGGATCTTGACGTGTTGTGATTTTCTCGCAGTGGAAGATTCCCGTCACAGCAGCAAACTACTCAATCATCTGGGTATTAATAAAAAAATGGTTGTTTATCATGATCATAACGAGCGTCAAAAAGCACAATATTTACTCGATCTATGTCTTGATGGCGGCAAAATAGTGCTGGTTTCAGATGCAGGGACGCCATTAATCAGTGATCCTGGCTACTTTTTGGTCAAGCAAGCCCTCGAACAAGGTGTCAAGGTTGTCCCTATTCCCGGAGCATGTGCGGCCATAACCGCCCTCAGTGCAGCGGGTCTGGCCTCGGATCGTTTTGCTTTTGAAGGTTTCTTGCCCGCTAAAAGTTCTGCACGCGAAACTAAACTGTTGTCATTAAAAAATGAACCCAGAACGTTAATATTTTATGAATCTACCCATCGAATTATCGCCTGTTTGCAGTCCATGGCGAAGTGTTTTGGTGACAGTCGGATTGCGACTTTAGCCAAGGAACTGACAAAAAGCCACGAATCTATCGTACAGGGCACTTTCGTAGAAATATTGAATTGGATTGAAATCGTTGTCGAACATAAAAAAGGTGAATTTGTGATTTTGGTTGCGGGTAGTGAAGAGGAATCAGAATTTAATTTTTTGCCCGATGATGAAACTTTGATGAAACGATTGTTAGTCGATCTTTCAGTAAAACGGGCCGCTCAATTAGCGGCCGATCTCACCGGGAAACGCAAAAAACTGTTTTATAATCTGGGGATTAAATTGTCTTAAACTCAGATGGGCTAGTGAATATTGATGGAAGTGGCTACGAGGAACAATAAATGATACTGGCAATTGATCAGGGAACAACAGGAATAACCGTATTAATTTTTGATATTAGTGGTCAAGTGGTGGGTCGCGGTTATGCGGAATTTAAACAGTATTATCCGCAACCTGGCTGGGTTGAGCATTGTGCTGAGGAAATTCTCCAGGTAAGTGAAAAGGTGATTCTATCGGCTGTGGCTTCGGCGGGGCTGAAAATGAACCAGATCAAAGCCATCGGGATCACTAATCAGCGTGAAACTTTTGTGCTCTGGGATAAAAAAACTTCGAAACCCATACATCATGCTATCGTCTGGCAATGCCGGCGTTCTGTAGAAATCTGTGAGCAGATAAAAAAACAAGGACGAGCGCAGTGGATCCATGACAAAACAGGTTTGGTTATGGATGCTTATTTTTCCGCTTCCAAGCTAAAATGGTTCTTCGAGCAATATCCAGAATATATCGACAAAGCGTTAGCAGGTGATATTTTATTTGGTACCATGGATAGCTGGTTGATCTGGAATTTCACTCAAGGACAGGCACATGTCACTGACATGACCAATGCATCCAGAACCATGCTTTTCAACATTCAGAGTAAAAAATGGGATCCAGAGCTGTTGTCATTTTTCAATATTCCCCAACAGATGCTGCCAGTGGTAATTGAGTCGGTAAATCAGACTGTCACAACATCTAGCCACTCAATTTTCACACAAAAAATACCGATTTCAGGTATTGCAGGGGATCAACAAGCCGCTTTGGTCGGGCAGGGTTGTTGGCAGGCGGGGATGGTAAAAAATACTTATGGTACGGGTTGTTTTATGTTGATGTACACCGAACAGCAAATGAGCTTTTCCGATCAAGGGTTACTGACTACAATTGCCTGTGATCAATATGGCAAACCAGCTTATGCCTTAGAGGGCTCGGTTTTTATTGCGGGGGCAGGGATCCAGTGGTTACGGGATGAATTACAGTTGATAAGTCATGCTGATGAGACAGAAACTATTGCAGAATCCATTCGGGATAACAAAGGTGTCTATGTCGTTCCAGCTTTTGTAGGCCTGGGTGCGCCCTATTGGGATATGTCGGCCAAAGGTAGCATAACAGGCTTAACGCGAGGTTCGGGGAAAAAAGAGATAGTGCGTGCGACGCTGGAGTCCATAGCTTATCAGAGTAAAGATTTAGCGTTGTTGATGGAACGAGAGACAAAGGTGAAGATAACGGAATTACGGGTGGATGGAGGCGCCGTAAAAAATAACTTTTTGATGCAGTTTCAGGCGAACTTGTTGGGTATTGCCATTAACCGACCTGAATTAATAGAAACAACCGCATTTGGCGTGGCCTATCTTGCAGGCATCGGTAGTGGATTTTGGCATCCTGAAAACTTCGAACAAATAAGAAAAACTGATAAGATATTTTTTGTCAAAGAAGATCATCTGGATTATGCACAATTGTATTCTGGTTGGGAGAAAGCGGTGATAAGAACCCTATCTAAAGTAACCGCTAACTTTCCCCTTGAATGTGAATGAGCGTGTATCAATGACGACTGGATATTTTAAAACTAAACGATTTTACTATTCATGGCTTCCAGCATAAATGAAAGCGGTTATTATTATTTTCTATGGTTTAGTTGAACACCTTGGGCGTTAAGGCTATGTTGTAGCGTAACCTTTTTACAGGTTGTAATCTTATTAATTTTCATAAAAGTTATCTTTGTCTATAAGATGTAGTATTATATTGTGATTGATTTCCAGTTGTCTATTTATCACACTCCCACCCACC
>CAZKUH010000210.1:0-4982 GCA_964555895.1 uncultured Enterobacterales bacterium | reverse complement strand
ATTCAATTGACAGATATTTGTAAACAGATTAATACATATTTTGGGTCTAGACCCAATTTCACTCATTATGCCTGATTTCAGAGTGACTGAGAAGATCCAATTCAAAGCAAATGCTTGAAGTATTGGTGCTGCTCAGTTGAGCCTACTGCTTTAAGGGTGTGATGGGCTATACCCGTCTACGTCACTAGTTAACAATTAAACAGCAGCGCATACCACGCTGTTTGCATTTTGCAACATAAAAGTACCACAGCAATGAAACATCCAATGGGTGTTCGGCCAGTTATAAATTAACCTTGTTCCTGCCTGAATCTACGAAAAAAATTGGCGAAATTGAAGTCATGGTGGTATGGTGGCGCAAAATTTCTTATAGTCCCAACAGGAATGTACTATAAGAAATGACTTTTTGTACTTTCCTGATGAGGTAACTCATGGATATTCTAAATAAATTAGACATAAGGCCTGTTAACTTCGGCACTAATTATGGCGGTTCAGCCAACTGGGTCACCGACACCAATCGATCTTTGGTCGACTCTATAAACCCCACAACTGGAAAAACCATTGCTCAGGTTTATGCCAGCAATGAAGAGGATTATCAAACCGTTCTTGACGCTGCTGAACGTGCATTTACAAACTGGAGAAAAGTACCGGCGCCGATTCGAGGTGAATTAGTTCGCTTAATAGGAGAGTCGCTGCGTCTGCACAAAGATGCTCTAGGTTCTTTAGTTTCTTTGGAAATGGGGAAAATTAAAGCTGAAGGCGATGGTGAAGTGCAGGAAATGATTGATATGGCCGATTTTGCAGTCGGCCAGTCACGTATGCTTTATGGTAAAACCATGCATTCTGAACGAGCCGAACATCGTATGTATGAACAATGGCATCCTCTGGGGATTGTGGGTGTGATGTCCGCATTTAACTTCCCGGTTGCTGTCTGGGCATGGAATGCTTTCATTGCAGCTATTTGTGGTAACATTACTGTATGGAAACCTAGCCCCAAAACGCCACTTACAGCAATTGCAGTTCAAAACATATGCAATAAGGTGATGGAAAAAGCGGGATATCAGGGTATTTTCCATCTCTTTATTGATTCCTCTGAAAACAAACTGGCCAACCGTTTTATTGAAGACAAGCGGGTTAAAAAAATAAGTTTTACCGGCTCAACAGTAGTCGGGCGTATGGTTGGTACCAAAGTCGCGGAACGAATGGGAAAATGTTTGCTCGAATTATCAGGCAATAACGCACTTATTGTGGATGAATCAGCAAACTTGAATATCGCCCTTCCTTCAATTGTTTTTGGCGCAGTAGGAACGGCTGGTCAAAGATGTACCACCACGCGACGTCTTATTTTGCAAGAATCTATTGCTGATGAAGTGATCGAGAAAGTTGTTAAAGCTTACAAAAGTGTGCGCATCGGTGACCCATTGGATAAAAATACCTTAATGGGCCCTTTGATTGATCAAACAGCCATTGATAATTACCACCATGCTATAAAAAATGCTGTTGCTGATGGTGCAGAATTACTCTATGGCGGCAAGACTATTGCAGGTGCTGGTACCTTTGTCGAACCCACCATAATCAAAGCAAAAAATCATTATGCGGCAGTACAAAGCGAAACTTTTGCGCCCATTCTCTATGTTATGACCTACAAAACGCTTGATGAAGCCATTGAAATACAAAATGATGTTAAACATGGGCTTTCATCCGCGTTATTCACCAACAAAGTTACTCACGCAGAAGCCTTTTTATCCGCAGCTGGCAGTGATTGTGGTATAGCCAATATTAATATTGGCACCTCTGGCGCAGAAATAGGGGGTGCTTTTGGCGGTGAAAAGGATACTGGTGGTGGACGTGAGGCGGGTTCCGATTCGTGGAAAGCCTACATGCGGCGTCAAACCAATACCACCTTCTGGGGCGAGCATGCGACTTTAGCCCAGGGTATCACTTTCGATCTTGATTAATATCTATCTAAACACCCAAAAACAGCAAAATTTATTTTTTCTGTAACTTGGGTGTATTTTTTTCGGAGAATTTAAATGTCTGTATTTAATTTAAAACCTTTTGATGACCATGAACAAATTGTATTTTGTTGTGATGCAAAGTCTGGTTTAAAAGCCATAATCTGTATACATGATACGACTTTAGGGCCCGCTGTAGGGGGTTGTCGTATGTGGGAATACAACACCGATGAAGGTGCATTAATTGATGCTTTAAGGCTCTCACGAGGTATGTCCTACAAAAATGCCATGGCTGGGCTAAAGATGGGTGGCGGAAAATCGGTCATTATCGGCAACGCCAAAACCCACAAATCCGAAGCCCTCTTTAGAACATTTGGTCGATATATTGAAAGCCTGAGTGGACGTTATATCACCGCTGAAGACGTTGGTATTACCCCTGCCGATATGGCCATTGTAAACAAGGAAACCGATTATGTTGTGGGTCTTGAAGGTAAAAGTGGCGATCCGTCACCGGTAACTGCTTACGGTGTTTACCAAGGAATGAAAGCCGCTGTAAAATATCGTTTAGGCACAGATTCCTTAGACGGCATCAAGGTTGCAGTACAAGGTGCCGGTCACGTTGGCCATTATCTCTGTCAACATCTTGCAGAGGAAGGTGCAAAAATTTTTATTACTGATATCAATCAGGAAGCAATAGATATAGTTGTCGAGGATTGTCATGCAACTGCGGTGGATATTAATGAAATCTATAATCTCGACGTTGACGTTTACGCGCCCTGTGCGCTGGGTGCGACATTAAACGATGATACCATCCCTCGTTTAAAAGCCAAAGTCATCGCAGGTGCTGCGAATAACCAGCTGGCCGAAGATAGACATGGAGAAGCACTGAAAAAAAGAAATATTTTATACACTCCAGATTATGTCATTAATGCTGGCGGCATTATCAATGTCAGTTTTGAAGATAATTACAATAAAGCTGTGGCCTTGAAAAAAGTAGACGAAATCTACCACACTTTAACAGAAATTTTCGAACAAGCTGAAACACAAAACAAAACCACCAATGTGGTGGCAGATTTGTTAGCACAAAAACGTATAGCCGACGCCAAGACAAAACGTTAGACTTTAACTGATATGAAAAAGGGTGCTTTTGGCTTCCGTCACTTATTTTAGTGACGGAAGCCAATTCGAGGAATCCTGCAAAGGATCCTCGATAGCGACCTTCTCTCTCCATTACATCCCTTTGGGCCAATAAACACCTCTCCTACCAATAACGTCCTTACTTTTTCTCTGAGAGGAGGAATATGGCTTTTATATGATTCGGCTCGATATTTTTGCGAATTTGAATGACGGAAAATTTTCTGAAGTTAGAATGACGTCTAAGCATCCAGTGATAGGCACCGCGCTTTTTAGCGCACAAATTAAAGACCTTATTTCGGTTGAAGCTGCACATGATGGGTTGGTATTTGCTATTGCTTCGATAAAGACCGAAAGAATAAGGAAAGAAGCTGACTATTTTTTGTTTTTAGCAAAAAACTTCCTTTTAAATTCCAGCTGTTTATGTTTAGCTTTCTTTAAATTTTCATTGAACTCAGGTAATTGAGAAAGACGCAAAAAAGAACGGTTTGAGTTGATAAAAGGATAACTAATATAGCCGGCGTCAATCGCTTGACTTAATAATGATATAGCACTTTTAAATTCTCCTACTTCAGCATAAAACATGGCGTTAAAACACATATTTTCACTATCAATAATATTTGAATTCTGTGCAGCTTCAATAGCCGAAAGGGTTTTAGCTTTATCTTTGTCCATAAATCCTTGAAAAACACGAGCTAAGATTCCAAAGATGCCATCGGGATCTAATTCTGCAGCGTTAGCGAATTTATCCTGTGCAGTTTGGTAATCATTGTCATAATAACTAATAATGCCGTGCCAGCCTTGTTGGTAGTCGCTTCCTTCATCCAAATTTATCCATTCAAGTGCTTTCTTATAATGACCGGCACAAAAACAGCTAGTAACGATAGAGCGAAATTTTGAATTGCCAGGCTCAATCAATAATGCTGTTTTCATTTCAGCAATCGATTCTTGCAGTAAACCAACATAACGATAGGTATAACCCAGCGAGAAATGTGTTTGCGCGCTATTTGGATTTATCTCTAACATTTTTTTGATCAATTCTGCTGCTTTTTCGTGCTGATTGGTTTCGGTATAAAATCCAGATAGATTTCCAAGTGCCAACACTGAGTAAGGATTTAACGAAAGTGCCTTCAAAAAATAGCCTTCAGTATCATTTGAACCACTCACCTTTATGCGTCCATGTTGTTCCAATAAACGCTTGTGGCTCCCCAGCATTACATAGGCAGGCGAATATTTTGCATCAAGGTTGATGGATTTTTCAAGCATGTCGATAGCCAATTTATGACCAGCATTTGATTGAGGGTAAGAAATACTTCTTAAATAATATTCGTAAGCCAAAGGATTTTGAGAAATATCTTTTGCCTTCCGGGATTGATTTTCTGGGGTGAATTGCAGGTTAAGTTCTAAAGCGATTTTCGATGCTATTTTATCTTGTAGCTGAAACACATCTTGAAATTTAATCTTGATTGATTCACGCCATGTTATTTGTTGACTCGATAATTCAATCAGTTCTATATTCAGGCGAATTTCATCATTTTCGACAATATAGTTGCCCAGTAAAAGGTAGTCAACTGATAATTGCTTGCCAATTTCCATCGGATCCAGACGACTGTTTTCGAATCGACGAATCAAGGCAGAGGGTGTTGTGGTGAGGTGCTGAAGATAAATTAGCTGACCAATGATTTGGTCAGCTACGGAAAAACTAAAATAGTCAGTCTGTGGATCAGCACGAAGATTACTAAAAGGTAGCACCGCAATTTTATTGATTTTTAATTCGGTCGCTTCTCCAATAAACTGATAACCTCTACCATGAAACGTTTTAATATATTTTTGTTTGCTACCATCATCTCCCAAGGTTTTTCTGGCACTTTTAATGTGGTTGCTAAGGGCGGTATC
>CAZKUH010000209.1:2353-4984 GCA_964555895.1 uncultured Enterobacterales bacterium | reverse complement strand
GAGGACCTGCAAATGATGACAAATATTATTCGAAAGCAACTGATTTCGGCAGAAAGATGTTCGCCAGAAAAATATTTTGAAATAAATAAAGAGGATTTCAAGTGAGAATAGGCCACGGTTATGATGTGCATAAATTTGGGGGTGAAGGGCCACTGATGTTATGTGGCTTGCCCATAGCGCATGAACAGGGACTTATTGCCCATTCTGATGGAGACGTTGCCATTCATGCTTTTTGTGATGCAATCATCGGCGCAATGGGTGAAGGTGATATTGGGCACTGGTTCCCGGATAATAATCCTCGCTATGAGGATATTGATAGCCAGAAGTTGTTGGCAAAAGTTTGTCAACGCATGCAAAAAAAATATCAATTATTAAATGCCGATCTCACCATCATCGCACAGTGCCCCAAACTGGCGCCATATATTATTAAAATGCGAAAAAATCTAGCCAGAATTTGCAACTGTAAATCTGCTCAAATAAATATAAAAGCCACTACCACAGAGACCTTGGGTTTTATCGGCAGAGCAGAAGGTATCGCCGTCCATGCTGTTGTTTTATTAAAACAGCAAAATTCACAAACTATAGATTAATTTGCTCTAAAAAATATAGCCAATACCCTTGAACTTCCAAGATGAACTTCCAAGATGAATTCTCTCACACAAACGCCTACAATATTTCCCTTCGATCAGTTTCCTCTAGCCTGGCGCAATACCCATTGGTGTGCAAATCTTAAAAGTACCGTCGAAGATTTTAAAGTGCATGAAGTTCTGGGTTTTCAACTGTCTTCTGAGCAGGTAAATGATGGCGATTTTTCTAAGGAGCATCTGTATCTATTTATCCAGAAAAAGCAACTCAATACGCTGCAGGTAGCGCAGTACCTGGCTGAATATTTCTCAGTTGATATCGTTGAGATTAAATATGCAGGTCTAAAAGATAAACAAGCTGTGACGCAGCAGTGGTTTAGCGTCAGGCTGCCTGGGAAACAAAAGCAACTTGATATTAATTTGTTAAATAATTTTAATTTGTATTTGTATATCAAACCCAAAAACTTGTATGCTCAAAAACAAAATATTCCTTTGTGTACCTGCATAATTTTAAAAGCATTATGGCATGGCGCCAGTCTACAAAGGGGTGCGATTAAAGAGAATCGGTTTGATATTTTACTGCGCGCTGAGCAAGCTCCCACTGAGCAGGTATTGGTGAACTTGGAACACATTAAAAATAACGGTTTTCCCAATTATTTTGGCAGGCAAAGATTTGGCATTAATGGCAGTAATCTTTTACTGGCAGAAAAATGGTTTTCCGATGCAATACCACCAGCTAGAGCATTGCAAAGTTTGGTTATCTCCAGTGCGCGGTCTTTTTTGTTTAATCAAATTTTAGCTCACAGGGTTCTCGCTCATAATTGGGATAAGTTGATCGTAGGTGATCGTTGTATGTTGCAAGGGACAAGGCAATTTTTTCTGCCTGAGCATATAGATAAATCCTTGTCTTTGCGTTGTCAGCAGGCAGATATTCATCCTGCTGCCGTACTTTATGGCAAGGACAGAGTAAAAATCGGCCAGCTTTTAGAGAATAAAGTGTTACAAAATTTCCCCATGTTGTGTCGTGGTCTCGAAAAATCAGGTATAAAATCAGCGCAACGAGCGCTCAGAGCCTTGCCGCAAAATTTTGCCTGGGAAATTGAAAATAAAACTAATTTACGCTTAAGGTTTTCATTACCCTCCGGGAGTTATGCCACCCGTTTAGTCGCAGAATTAGGTGAGATTAAATTATCCAGCTAAAGCTGAGCGATTAACCGGGTATCGTCATTGAGTTGTGTTAATATTCACCCTGAAAGTTGATGAGGATATATAACGCTGTTTATGAGAATTTTAATTAGTAACGATGATGGCTTCAGAGCGCGAGGGATCGGTGTTTTGGCTGAATGTCTGACGGCTTTTGCTGATGTCACTGTCGTCGCACCAGATAGAAATCGCAGTGCCGCCAGCAGTTCGCTGACCATAGATATGCCCATGCGTGTGGCAAAAATTTCGTCAAACCCTTTTTTTATCTATTCCACCAGCGGAAGTCCAGCAGATTGTATCCATTTAGGCAGTTATAGATTAATGCCTGAGATGCCAGATATGGTTGTTTCCGGCATTAATCATGGTGCTAATCTTGGTGATGATGTGCTTTACTCGGGTACGGTTGCCGCAGCACTTGAAGGTCGGCATTTGGGTATGTCGGCGGTGGCGATATCTTTGGTATTGGACAAGTTAAAAAGTTTTCAGACGGCGGCCTATTTTGCCGAAAAAATCATCAAAAACCTACTCACACACCCATTAGACAGTAATAAAATTTTAAATATAAATGTACCCGATCTTCCGCTGGATGAAATAAAAGGGATAAAAATAACCCGATTAGGCAGTCGCCATCGTCAAGATACCATTGTGGATGCACATGATCCTAAAGGTAGAAAAATTTACTGGTTAGGACCGCCGTCTGATGGTGAAGATATCGGCATAGGTACAGATTTTCATGCTGTTTCTCATGGTTATGTTTCAATTACACCCATTTCTGTGGATTTTACTGATCACAAAGCGATAACAGTGCTTGAAAATTGGCTGGAAAAAATTGAATAGTCATGAG
>CAZKUH010000209.1:0-2253 GCA_964555895.1 uncultured Enterobacterales bacterium | reverse complement strand
TCACGAGCTGATAGGTTAAAGATGAAACAGGAAGGGTTTGAATGTTAGGTGAAAAAAAATTCCAAGGTATTGGTATGACTTCCGAGCGAACACGCCGGCGTTTGGTTGAGCAACTATCAGCTGAAGGGATTGATGAAGCGCATGTCCTGGCTGCCATTTCCGAGATTCCTCGGCATGTATTTGTGGAGGAGGCTATCGCGCATCGCGCTTATGAAAATAATGCCCTGCCAATTGGTATGGGACAAACCATTTCACAACCCTACATGGTCGGTCTGATGACGCAAATATTATGGCGCTTAGGCAAGCATGGGAAATTGCTTGAAATTGGTACTGGCTCTGGATATCAAACAGCTATTTTATCCCGACTTTGGGATGAAATTTTTACCATTGAACGCATTCGGCAATTGCAACAAGGTGCGCGCGATAAACTGTTGAGTTTAGGTTTAAGAAATATCCAGTATAAAGCTGCGGATGGTTTTTTAGGTTGGCCGGAAGAAGCACCATACGATGCAATAATTGTCACAGCCGCAGCACAGTTAATCCCGGATAAACTGCTTGCACAACTTTCAGATGATGGTGCTATGGTAATTCCTATCGGTCTTTCTGAGCAGGTACAACAATTGACTTTAGTAGAAAAAACAGCAGGTGAAATTAAACAAACTGTAATTGAGCCGGTCAGATTTGTACCGATGTTGCCTGGAGTTCAGGTATGAAAATATTCACCCACCTCTACGACACTGTATTGAAATGGGCTGAACATCCGCTAGCTGTTCGTTATCTCAGTGTCATGAGTTTCTCCGAATCGATATTTTTCCCAGTCCCGACAGATGTCATGTTGGCACCTATGGTGCTGGCGAAACCGCAACAAGCTTGGTCATTGGCTTTGATAACCACCATTACTTCAGTTTTGGGTGGTATCGTCGGCTTTTATCTGGGTTACTTTTTGTTTGAATCGTTAATCGAACCTCATTTGCTGAGTTGGGGGTATCAGGCACTTTACCAGAGAACTTTGCATTGGTTTGGTGAGTATGGCATCTGGGTGGTCTTTATTGCCGGGTTCAGCCCGGTTCCCTATAAATTATTCACTATCACGGCAGGGGTGATGCAATTAGCAATTTTGCCGTTTGTGCTGATTTCTTTAATTAGTCGAGCCGGACGTTTTTTTCTGGTTGCCGCTTTGATGCGATGGGGTGGTGAAGCGATGAAAGAAAAATTAAGAAGTTATATAGACGCTATTGGCTGGACGGTTGTATTATTGATCAGTCTTTTCATTATTTATCGTGTTTTGACATAAGTTATTGTTTCATTCCCTATTTTTTAAGGTTATTTTATTTTGATAAAACCTGGAATATTCCATTGTGCGACGCAACATAGAAGGTTTTTCCCAATAATCACCCAAAAGATATTTTATTTGCTGGTGCTATTGGCGCCTATCCTGGTGATTCCAGGATGTAGTTTGCAAAATTCACAACGAAATGTGCCAGTTATTCGTTTGCCTCAAGAGGTGGTATATAGTCAGGATGCGGACTATTATATTGTGCGTCCTGGTGATACAATTTACTCAATTGCATGGCACTTCGGCCTTGATTTCAGGGCGTTAGCGAAGGGTAATGGGGTTGATAAGCATTTCGCTATTCAGCCTGGGCAGCGACTCAAAGTCGCCATTAATCCACCAGTGATTCCGAAGAAAGTAAAGATTTTTTCAATCCCGAAATCAACCCCGTCGAAGAGTATCAGGAACAGAAACGTTCCCAAAGTTAAAGTAACTTCTCAACAAAAGTCGCTATCTATTGATTCCAATAGAGAAAAAAAAAGCGTGACAAAGTGGATTTGGCCTGTTAAAGGTAAGTTAGTGGATGGTTATTCATCCCACCGGGGCGGAAATAAAGGTATTGATATCTTGACTTCCGGCCCAAAACCGGTTCATGCAGTAGCTGATGGTAAAGTAGTCTATAGCGGTGAAGGTTTACGTGGTTATGGTAAATTGGTTATTATTAAGCACAATGAAGATTTCCTTTCAGCGTATGCTTATAACAGCAAGATCCGGGTAAAAGAGCAAGACCAGGTTAAAGTCGGAGAGGTGATTGCCGATACAGGTATTCACGGATTGTATAAAAACCGACTACATTTGGAGATCAGATTTAAGGGTAAACCGGTAAACCCTTTGATATACCTAAGACAATGAATCGTTGGCTTAAGTAATGATCTGAGATATAACATTTTTGAACACTGGTTTTCTCTTTTGTTCAAGGT
>CAZKUH010000208.1:0-5000 GCA_964555895.1 uncultured Enterobacterales bacterium | reverse complement strand
GCAATACCACCTTCATGGGCTACCACCCAAAAATAATGTAGATGTTTATAGTTAATCATGTAGCAAAAATAATTAGTTCGTATAATTCGAATAGTTTAACAATAATATTCGATTTTTACTAACTATATTCGATTTAATAAGTCTTGTCGCGCTACAGAACATCAGCAGTTTAGTCTAGCTAAAATGCACTTCAGGCTCGTTCTTTCACCCTCACCTCAGCACTGCAAAATATTACAAAAACAAAGTTGAACGCTTCACTTATTTTGTTGTAAGGATCCTTTTATTAAATTGCGTTACATCTTTCTGATATCAGCCGGTCACGCTACGGGGATGATAGCAAAAACATGGTCAGATCCGGCTGGTTTTAACGGGCTTGGCCGATGTGGTGGTGGATAATATTCCTTTAAAAACCTATCCAGCAAGCTGACGGAGTTTAAAAACAATCCCAGTTGCCGAGCAGATTCTTTTTTATTATTAAGTTTTCTTTTATTGTTTTTCTTAGTAGAAACTTTAAGCAGATAAAATTGATTTCGGCTATTTAAAATTCTTTTTCATTTATATCAAGGGTATAAAATTATTTTGGCGCCAGGCTTCGTAACTGACAATAGCGACTGCATTGGATAAATTTAAACTTCTATTGGTGGGTTGCATGGGGATTTTTATTTTTAATTCTGGTTTGATAAAATCATGAATTTCCGCAGAGAGTCCGTGGGTTTCTGCGCCAAATAATAAAATGTCTTCCTTGAGATAATTTAACTGGTGATAAGATTGACTGGCTTTAGTGGTACAGGCGATTATTCTACGATCCGCCATGGCGGCAATAAAATTCGAGAAATCTTTATGCACTGTCACCATTGCCATATCATGGTAATCAAGACCGGCTCGACGTAGTTTTTTTTCTTCCAGATCAAAACCTAAAGGCTGAATTAAATGTAATTTACAACCATTATTGGCGCAAAGCCGAATGATATTCCCTGTGTTGGGGGCTATTTGTGGTTCAAAAAGTGCAATATTAAACATCACCAACTCTGAGACTAAGCATTAAATAGTTTGGCCAACGGTAATAATTTTCATGGCATTAGTGCCACCAAGTCGCCCCATATGATCGCCTTTGGTTAATACCACCAAATCGCCATTTTTAACCAACCCCTGGTTGACCAATTTCTCTACTGCCAGACGATTCACATCATGGCGTTCCAACATGGTGGGATCAAAAGCTATCGACTCAACCCCACGATAAAGTGCCAAACGGCGTTGCGTATCTTCTCTGCGCGTTAAAGCATAAATAGGGATACCACTTCTGATCCTGGACATCCACAGCGGCGTCGATCCTGACTCAGTAAGACAAATAATTGCTTTGATACCATGAAGATGATTGGCCACATACATGGTCGCCATGGCGATGGACTCATCTATATGGCTGAATTGGCTATTCATTCGATGGTTAGACGTTAGCGCACGTTTCTCTTTTTCGGCCCCAATACACACTCTGGACATTGCTTCGACAACTAGAATGGGATGTTCGCCGGTGGCCGTTTCTGCAGAGAGCATAACGGCATCTGTACCATCCAGAACGGCGTTAGCCACATCGAAAACTTCCGCTCGGGTCGGCATGGAATTGGTGATCATAGATTCCATCATTTGTGTCGCGGTAATAACGATACGATCCAGAGCCCGTGCGCGTGAAATAATTTTTTTCTGAACACCGATAAGTTCAGCATCGCCAATTTCAACACCCAGATCGCCACGGGCGACCATAACCGCTTCAGATGCCAGAATAACTTCATCAAGAATTTTATCTGACTGCACAATTTCAGCACGTTCAATTTTTGCCACAATACTGGCTTTGCCCCCCGCTTCTGCCAGTAATTTTTTTGCATCCAGAATATCTTGCGCATGTCTTGGAAAAGAAACTGCCAAATAATCTACATCCATGGCGACAGCGGTGAGAATATCACGCTTATCTTTTTCTGTGAGCGCTGGCGCGGAAAGTCCGCCACCTTTTAAATTGATCCCTTTGTTATTACTCAACTGCCCGCCAATGATTACCTGAGTGATAATTTTGTTTTGTGAAATAGCCTTCACACGGAGTACAATCTTGCCATCATCTAACATCAATATGTCATCGGTGTGGCAGTCTTCTGGTAGTTGTTTGTAATCAATACCCACCCTGAATTGATCGCCTTCATCGTCATCAAGATCGCTGTCAAGTACAAATTCATCACCCTTATTGAGCAAAACATGATCATATTTAAAACGGGCAATGCGGATCTTAGGACCTTGTAGATCGCCTAAAATAGCAACACTTTTCCCCAGCGTTTTGGATACTTCCCGTACCAGCTTTGCTCTTCTTAAATGATCTGCCGAGCTGCCATGAGAAAAGTTCATTCTGACAACATTTGCGCCGGCATTTATGAGCGCCGCAATGGATTCCCGGTTGTCAATAGCTGGGCCAAGTGTGGTGACTATTTTTGTTCTTCGTTGCACTTTTTACTCCGAAAGAGATTAGTTTATTATCAACAGTTCAGATATAACCGAAAGCCAACATGCTGTCTAGTTGGATCTGCTTGCAATAGCCAGCTCACAGCCAGCTATTTTGTGGGTAACCTTAATAACCATAAAACGACTTGCCTTGGTCAGTTTATGAGACTGTTAATGGGCCAATTTCATGGCTTTGGAAAACAAGCCAGTACACTATTATTTGCTGAATTTAACCTGCTATTATTTCGTTGTTTCGGCTTCCCTTATCCCGAATGAGGTTAATAAGAGGCTACGGGAAAATATATAGTCTTATTGGCTCTCGTCTCTCAGCGCTCTAGTTAAAAGCATTTTTGCTGCATCCTTGGGTGGCAATCGCTCATAAAGAACCTGATATATCGCATCAACAATGGGCATTTCAACATTCAGTCTTTGCGCTAATTCGTGTACTTCCCGGGTATTTCGAACAGCTTCAACCACTTGACCGATTTCTGTGATCGCTTGATCAATGGACTTCCCGGCACCCAGCGCCAGTCCAAACCTTCTATTGCGAGACTGGTCATCTGTACTGGTCAGCAGGAGATCACCCAGACCGGATAATCCATATAACGTTTGCGCTTCAGCTCCCATCGCTTTACCCAGTCGCGTGATTTCAGCCAATCCGCGGGTGATCAAAGCCGTCCGACTATTACTACCAAAGCCAAGACCATCGCCCATGCCAGCACCCACAGCAATGATATTTTTTACGGCACCACCGAGTTGAATGCCAATCATGTCGGTACTTTTATAAATTCTAAATCTTGGATTGTGCAAGCGGTTGATGAAATCTTGTTGAAACTCGCTATTATTACTGGCGATAGTGCAAGCCGTGGGTAAGTCATTGGCGAGCTCTTTCGCAAAGGTAGGGCCAGATAATATCGCCAGAGGAACACCTTTGCCTAATTCTCGCTCTACTGCTGTTGAAAGCAAGGCGCCCGTATCTGGCTCCAAACCTTTGGTGGCCCAGGCAATGCGAGCATCCGTAGCTAGCAGTGGCTTGATTTTTTTTAAGATTTCTACAAAAGAGTGGCTTGGTACTACCAGCAAGATATCCCGACATTGCAGTAGCACCTTATTCAATTCAGGGACAACTTCAAGACGTGGCGGAAATTTCGCTGCCGGCAGATATTTTTCGTTTACAGCTGCCGCCTGCATCTGCGCCATACGCTTGGGATCTCGTCCCCAGAGTAAAGTACGGTTACCGTTTCTAGCCAACAAAATGGCCAAAGCCGTGCCCCAGGAGCCGGCTCCCAAGACACATACCGGTGCCGTACTTTGCATATACTATTGCTCAGTGTCGTTAGTTGTTCCTGCTTCTTCCTGTTCTTTTTGTAATTGCGACAAGAATAACTGATCAAAATTTACTGGTGCCAGTAGCAAAGAAGGAAAGCCGCCACGACTAACGAGGTTGGAGACTGTTTCACGTAAATAGGGGAATAAAATAGTGGGACAATATGCCGACAAAGTATGTCGCATATTAATTTCGTCAATCCCCTTGATTTCAAAGATACCCGCTTGTTGAACTTCTACCACAAAAACTGTTTGGTCATCTTGCGACGCAGTCAGAGAAACACTCAGATCTACCTCATATTCACCTTCATCGGTAGCTCTGCTTTTGCTATTCATTTCCATTTTAATTTCTGGTTTGTATTCCATTTTAAACACTTCTGGCGCACCAGGTACTTCAAAAGAAAGGTCTTTAACATAAAGTTTTTTCATGGTAAACATGGCATTTGCAGCAGGGATCTCTGCACCACTAGGTGGAACTACAGCATCTTTGGTCTTATCAGTCATGGTCTTATCCTATGTTTGTAAATTGTGATTTAATCGGTCGTCTTCTGTAATAAAATGTCTAATTTTTGTTGTCGTTCAAGAGCATATAACTCGTCATAACCCCCAATGGGTTGGGCATTAATAAAAATTTGTGGCACCGTATAGCGGCCACTCATCTGCCTCATTTGTTGTCTCAACTGTGCATTACCCGCCACATTGTATTCAGCATAATGGATACCCTTCGCATCCAGTAGCTGTTTTGCGCGAACACAATAAGGACAATACGGTGTTAAGTATATTATGACTTGAGCCATATCAATGTTTGTTGTGATGGTTCAGCTTCTGGTGACAGGTAAGCTATCGGCATTCCAACCCTGCATCCCGCCTTGAAGTTTATAAACCTGTTCAAAACCTTGTTTTTTTAGTGCTAAACAAGCACTGTTTGCTTGAACACCCGCATTACAGACCACGATAATGGGTTTGTTTTTAAATTTTTCAAGGTCTGATAAATGATTCGTTAATTTGGATTGTAGAATATGCTTTGAGGCCGTAATATGCCCTTTGGAAAATTCATCCTTCGATCGAATATCCAGCACCAGTGCATCTTGTCGATTAACCATGTTAACCAGTTGTTGGCAGCTCACTTTTGCTGTGGCATCTTTTTTGATACTGAACACGAGCAACAGGCCAGTAATAAGCCAAGCAACCAC
>CAZKUH010000207.1:0-5014 GCA_964555895.1 uncultured Enterobacterales bacterium | reverse complement strand
AGGCATTAAAAATACATCGTTGGCCAAAAAATGTAGAAGTATTTTTACAACTCGAAGGTCTGGATGCAGATAACAAGGAAAATCTTCTTGGTGATTTTTCTCTAACCGACGCATTCACCGCTAAACTTGCCAGAGACAAAGAGAAACAATCTCTACTCGAAATGAAAAGTGATCCAAATTTTGCCGAGCAGACCTCACCAGAGCAACAACAGGAACAAAATGTTTCACCCCAAATATATATTTTATCCAGTGGAGAAATCACACCTTTTAACCTGCTGCTATTGATTACCGAACAACAAAAGCAAATCTACTTCCAAATTCGCTCTGACGTCATTGGAAATATAGAAGTTGATGGCCCATATGATGAAAAACCCAGAACCGATCAAAAACAATTTAATAAACGCTCTTCCAATACTGATAATATAACTACACTTAAAAACAATATGTTAGCTTTTAACGCTGCAACGCATATGAATATTAGGCAACGTTATCTTGCTAAAATCCTTCAATCAACAACAAAAATTTCTCTAAATCATGTTGTCTAATCAACTAAAAAATTTACAGCGAGGCATAACTTTAATCGAAGTTTTGGTTGCCATGGTGATTTTTTCAGTTGCTATTTCAGTTGGTATGAGCACCTTGGGAGATTCTGTCAGAGCGACAAGACATATTGATCGGCAAACTTATGCACATTGGGTCGCGCAAAATAAGATGGCAGAAATACTAATGCAACCCATATGGCCAGCCATTGGCAGAACCAATGGTGAAACAGAATCCATGATGGGAAATGTCTGGTTTTGGGAAACTGAAGTTAAAAAGACCAGTGTTAAAAATTTACGTCGTATTGAAGTGAGTATCAAACTCAAAGCCGAAAGCGAGAGCGTAGATGGTTTCTTGGTCGGCTTTGTTGGGAAAAAAGACAATGCAACACGTTCACTCAAACCACGTTAGTGGTCGCTATAGCAAATCACCGCAACAGGGATTTACCCTGATAGAGATCATTGTTGCAATGGTTATTTTTGCTCTTATCGGCCTCGGTTCTTATGCCTTGTTGAGTAACTCGATGAATATTGCCGATCTAGTGGAGCTTAAAGGTGATCGATTGGCGGAGCTGCAACGAGCTGAACTGAGGATGGAACAGGATATTGAACAATTAGCTTTTCGACCCACACGTAATGAGTTTGGTGACCGCATCCCGCTATTACGCGGTGAATCCGGCTACAGCGATTCTTCTGGATACCTAGAATTCACCCGTTCCGGTTGGGCTAATCCTGCGGCACTTCCCCGATCGGATCTGGAGCATGTTTTATATAAACTTGAAGATGGAACCTTGTGGCGGTTGAGTTGGTATTACCTGGATCGAGCTGACGAAAAAGCGGATCTCAAACGCCCATTATTAACCGGTGTCACTAAACTCACCTTAGGCTTTTTAGCGGACAAGGATCTTTGGCGGGATAACTGGAATACCGCTAATTCAGATGCTATAAACTCCATTCCGCGAGCTATATCTGTGGAAATAGAATTGGTTGAAGACGTCAAACTAAAAAGAATTTTTCGTTTGGGGGTCGCTGCAAAATGAAGTATGAAAAAGGTAGTATCCTCATTGTTGTTATTTTAGTCGCCGCCTTGATTTCACTATTGGCAGTACAGATTTATTCCAGGTTAGCTTTGGATTCACGTCGCACGATGAATATCCTTGATTCCGATAAAGCTTATTATTACGCACTGGGTGCGGAAGAATTAGCAGTACAAATACTTAAAACCAGTCTTGAGAGTAAGCAGGGTAAAAAAAAGGAAGATAGTGTTAACTTGGGTCAGCAATGGGCAAAAAAAGGCATGGTATTCCCCATTGAAGGTGGACAATTAGCTGGTGAGATTCGCGATATGAGTGCCTGTTTTAATATCAACAGCATTCTGTCCAATAAAAATGCTAAGCAATCTAAAAGCAATAAAAATGTTGCCAATACAAATGATGCAAAAAAAAATACTGAATCTCAAGAAAAACCCTTGAATGGGCAAAAATTATTAGAAATACTGTTTACCCAATTGACGCCTGATGAAGAAATAACACCCAAAGCTATGGCGGCAAGGATCAGGGACTGGATTGATAGTGACAGTGTACCTTTTGGCCCTGATGGTGCCGAAGACGATGCATATATGCAGCTCACCAGACCTTATCGTACCGGTAATACTTTAATGGGAAGTGTTGAAGAACTACGCACGCTTTTAGGTTTTTCTGCAAAAATGGTTGAGACCATCGCACCTTATTTATGTGCACTGCCTGATAAAGAGATGAAAACGCTGAATTTAAATACTATTCCGGAAAATCATCCGGAATTATTAATGATGCTTTACGAAGATTTAACGCTGGATAAGGCAAAAGAGCTCCTACAATCACGACCCATATCGGGTTATGATAAAGCTTCATTTAAAAAACAACTGGGTACCGGCATAAAACTGCGGAAAGAAGCAGAAGGCTTGACAGATTTTACCAGCGACCGGTTTTTAATCAATGCTGAAGCGATAGTCGGACGAGGGCATGCCCGACTGCAATCATTGGTACAACGTGGTAAAAAAGGTACCTTTAGTGTTATTGCACGTCGTTTTGCCAGTGACTTCGCCAAGCCAGATGAAGTGAAAACAACAACAGTTTCGAGGAAATAAAGAAAGCAGATGATGAATGACAAAATATTAATAAGAGTATCTTCAGATCCTACCGCCCAATTGCAGTGGTTAGAATTGGACCATGACAACTTGCCCACTGCAACAGGAAAAATCACCTGGGAGCAATTAGCAAAAAAATCAGAGCAATGGCGCGAGAAAATAATTACTGTCCTGCTACCTGGTGCTTGTTGTGTTCATATTTACGAGAAAATCCCGGCAAAAAATATTCGTCAACTTAGAGCGGCTCTACCCTATAGTGTAGAAGATCAATTTGCACAGGAGATAGAATCCCTGCATTTTGCCATTGGAGATCGTGATGCTGAAGGATATGTCAACGCCGAGGCGGTAGACAAGGACTACTTTAATGGCGTGCTATCTAACTTTGAAAAAGCGGGTCTCATCCCAAGAAATATCATCGCCGACTACCAGGCTTTACCTCAACTGGAAGATGCAAGTTGTTTGCTCATTGAAGAAAACCAGGTATTAATTAGATTTGAGGATGGTGCCTCTAGCGCTGTTTTTCATCAATTATTACCGCTTTTTTTACAACAGCGAGCGTCATCAGTAGACGATGAAGAAAAAGAAGATGACATACCAGTCAAGAAAAAATTAATTATTTTTTGTGCTTCAAAAGAACCTGCAATAACTGAGTTGATTAAAAATATACAACAAGAATTTTCTGTAGACTGGGAAATTTTTATCGATAAAGATGAGCAAAGTGGCTCAGTGGTAGTGCTGGATTCACTCACAATGTTAAGTGAAAACATCAGCAACAAAAAAATCATTAACTTTCTGCAAGGCGCCTTCAAACGCAAAGCACCTGCCAGTAAAATTTGGCAGGCATGGCGATGGTCAGCGGTGGCCGCATCATTATTATTATTTTTGCTAATCGGTGAGTGGGGGCTAGATTATTGGAAATTATCAAATCATCTTCAAGCTTTAAAAATAGCACAGAAAAAAGTATATTTACAAACATTCAAATCGGCGAGAAGAGTACTCAGACCAGTTTCCCAAATGCGTGGCAAGCTCAATTCACTCGGTGGCGGAACGTCGAACAGCCAGTTTTTACCGGTCATGGTTAAACTTGCTTCAGCTGCTGGTTTCGTTAAAAATACGCAAATTTCAAATATTACTTTTCGCGCCAATCGCGGTGAAATGAAAGTTGATTACTACGCCCCTGATTTTGCCACAATTCAAAAGTTTCAAGATAAATTGAAGGCCTTGGGCCTTAATATTATTCCGGGAGCAAGCAACCAAAATGGTGATCAATACAAAGGCCGCGTGACAATTAAGGAGCAAAGTTAATGTTTTGGCAACCCGTACTGGATTGGTATAAACAGCAATCCACTCGAGATCAACAAGTACTTAAAATTGGTAGCATCGTTATTCTTTCCGGTTTGCTTTATTTTGTTGTTATTAATCCGCTCATCAATGGTCATAGGAAAGTTGAAACCCGGATCAAAGCTGCTGAAAAAGAACTGCGCTGGATGATTGAGAGCGCGGCTAAATTTAAAAATAGCAGTGTAACCACAATCAGATCCAATCGACCGGTCAGTCAAATAGCAACGTTAAGTGCAAAAAAATTCGGTATAGTGCTCACTCGTGTTCAGCCAAAAAGAAATAATCAATTAGGCCTCTGGTTAGATACGGTAAATTTCAACAATCTGATTCACTGGCTCAAAGCTATGCAAGGCAAAGGGCTTCGAGTAGATTCTATCGATATCAATAAAACAGAAAATCCTGGTTTAGTAAAAGTAACGCTGACAGTTTCAGGCGGTGTTAAATGAAAAAACGCACTTTTTGGATAATCGGCATCAGTAGTTTTATTTTTTTTCTCATTGCTACAGCACCGGCATCTTTGATAAAGAACATGAATAGCAAAGACTTAACTCTTGGCGGTTTCAAAGGTAGTATCTGGACTGGCAGTGCTGACACAGTGAACTTTCGCGGGGTAAATATTGGCCGACTCAAGTGGCAGGTTTCTCCTTTTTCACTGTTCCTTTTTCGCCTTAACGCCAAGCTTAAAACTGAGAATTTAGCGAGCCATATTACGATGAATCTGCAGCTTGCTCCTGGTCACATTTCCAGTGATTCTATAAAAGCACAAGTACCAGCGCAATGGTTGGATAAGTTGTTTAAACTTCCACTTAAAACCGAAGGCATTTTGTTGATTCGCCTGGTTCAATTACAATTCGAGACAGATGCACCCATCAAAATTCAAGGTTCTGTTGCCTGGCAAAAAGCTGCTATCACCACACCTTTCGGACAGAGATCTGCTTTGGGTAATTTACAAATAGCGATAGACTCCGATGCTCGAGATATACTTCTAGATATCAAAGATGGCGGTAGC
>CAZKUH010000206.1:0-5018 GCA_964555895.1 uncultured Enterobacterales bacterium | reverse complement strand
TAAGCCTTCCTCGACTTTAGCAATCAACGAGCAAAGTAAAAAGCTGGTCGCCGCCGGCGTTGATGTTATCCGGCTGGGGTTGGGGCAATCACCTTTCCCTGTCCCGGATTCGGTAGTCAATAGTTTAAAACGTCATGCGCATGAAAAAGATTATTTACCCGTAGCAGGCCTGGAATCACTGCGGGAAGCTATTGCCGGGCATCTCACAAGAACCAGGGAAATAAAATTCAGCGCAGAAAACATCTTGGTGGGTCCTGGTACCAAGGAATTATTGTTTTTATTGCAAATGGTATATGCCGGCGTATTGTTATTGCCCGCGCCAAGTTGGGTCTCTTATGCACCACAAGCGCAATTAGCCGGTACGCCCACGTACTGGATACCCACCACCAAAGAGGATGGTTGGAGGCTTCGTCCAGAGAATTTAGAACAAGCCTGTTTACAAAATCCGGGCCAAAGACTGATCATGATTTTAAATTATCCAAACAATCCTGCAGGTACCTCGTACACTGAAAATCAATTAGGCGAAATTGCCAAAGTGGCGCGAAAATATCAAGTTCTTATTGTCGCAGACGAAATTTATTGGGAATTATCTTTTGCAGATAATCCAGGATGTCTGGCACATCATTATGCAGAAGGTACGATTATCAGTACCGGGTTGAGCAAATGGTGCGGTGCCGGCGGTTGGCGTTTGGGCGCTTTTGCCTTTCCGCAACAATTATTCTGGATACGGGATGCTTTGGCCGTTATTGCCAGTGAAACGTTCAGTGCGGTCTCGGCACCGATCCAATATGCAGCCGTTGAAGCATTTAATGGCAATAACGAGATTGCTTGTTATTTAAAAGATTGCAAAAAGATCATGCAGGCTATGCTTCAGTATACTGCGCAAGCGCTCAATGAGGCAGGTATTGATTGCGTACATGCCGAGGGCGG
Organism: uncultured Enterobacterales bacterium; assembly: GCA_964555895.1. Classification (GTDB taxonomy): domain Bacteria; phylum Pseudomonadota; class Gammaproteobacteria; order Enterobacterales; genus DRNA01. Next base: position 4,088 of record CAZKUH010000206.1, on the reverse strand, counting down.
CTTTTATGTAATGGCTGATTTTTCTTCGCATAAAATCATCTTGAATGCTAATAATATTTGTACTGGCAGCGAACTCTCCCGCAGATTGCTGCACGATATTGGTGTCGCCGCCTTACCAGGGTGTGATTTCGGTTTGGCAGAAGATAGCTTGATCTTACGTCTGGCGATGGTAGATTTTGATGGATCTGCCGCACTCCACGCCTGTCTGGAAGACTATCAAGATAGAGAACTAGATATTCATTTTTTGCAGAAATACCTGAAAAAATCTTTTAGGGCATCAGCTGCTATGATTGACTGGTTTAAAGCTTTATCATAGCGACTTAAACAGCTGTGCTTAAAACATGACAATGTAACCATGGAAAAACTATCACAACAGTTAAATTTTATTCTTGAGCTAGACAAGCTAAAGGCTATCTACCGCCGCACCCATGTCAAAGCGGACAACAACCGAAATGAAAACAGTGCCGAACATAGCTGGCATATCTCTTTGGCGGCACAAATTTTACAACAATACGCCGCTGAACCTATCAATATCAGCCGTGTAATAAATATGTTGCTTATCCATGATATTGTCGAAATTGATGCCGGAGACACCTTTGCTTTTGATAAACAATCGGTACTGAACCAGCAAGCTGAAAAAGAGCTTAAAGCCGCTGATCGTGTTTTTGGTTTACTGCCGCAAAAAGAATTTAAAGCCATGAAAACCTTGTGGCTCGAATTTGAAGCGGCAAAAACAGCAGATGCACGTTTTGCAAAGGCGATGGATCGTCTGCTGCCACTGTTGCAAAACATGGCAAACGATGGAGGCAGTTGGGCTCAACATCATGTAACAAAAACACAAGTTATACAGCGCAATTTATACCTGCAAGAACTTGCACCGAAACTTTGGGAATATGTGTTTGAACAAATCAATTTAGCTATTGCAAAAGGTTGGCTCAAAGATGAATAACAACCAAGTTTCATAGCAAGCAAACCAACCAACCCAGGAAGATTGTCCTATCAATATTTATCAATATAATCCCAAGACAGCAAAACGTCTCCGATTAATCATCTGGATTTCAGCCTTTTTGTTGGCGTTTGGTCTGGTCATGCCTATTTTGAAAATTACAAAATTCATTCTGGTTGAGAATACTTTTTCTATAATAAGTGGCACGATTAAATTATTAAAAGATGGACAAATATTCCTCTTCATTATCATCACAGGCTTTAGCATATTACTGCCAATATTAAAAATGGTGGTGTTAAACCAATTGTTAAGTAAAAAACAAATCACCCCGGTTGAATTCAAAAAATATTTACATTGGATGCATCTTTATGGCAAGTGGTCCATGCTGGATGTATTTGTTGTGGCTATATTAGTCGTGACAGTAAAACTGGGTGCGATAGCCAATGTTGAAATGTGTGCGGGCCTTTATGCCTTTGCCGGCGCAGTACTATTAACCATGTATGTAACCGCAAGCGTGGCCAAACTCGCCAAAGAAAGTTTACATGATGGTTTAAATGACTATGACTAGGGCAATAACGGATATTGCGATATAATGTGACAAACACAAAATTTCTCACAAACTTTAGGAAGTCCTATGACTCGTTCGAAGATTATCTATACTAAAACCGATGAGGCGCCTGCTTTAGCGACCTATTCACTATTACCCATCATTCAAAATTTTACTGGTCCGGCTGGCATTGATGTTGTGACCTGTGATATTTCTTTGGCTGGCAGAATCATCGCCAATTTCCCGGATTTTTTGACAGCGGAGCAACAAAAGCCAGATGCCTTGGCAGAACTGGGTGAACTGGTGTTAAAGCCGGAAGCCAACATTATCAAGTTACCCAATATCAGCGCTTCCAGCCCACAATTGGTTGCGGCGATTAAGGAGCTGCAAGTAAAGGGTTATGCCTTGCCTGACTATCCAGATGAGCCAGCAACCACAGCCGAGGAAAGCATAAAAATACGTTATGACAAAATTAAAGGCAGTGCGGTTAATCCGGTGCTTCGTGAAGGTAATTCTGATCGACGCGCCCCGCCAGCCGTAAAAAATTATGCACGAAAAAATCCACATTCTATGGGGGCCTGGAGTGAAGATTCAAAGTCTCATGTGGCCACCATGAGTGAAGGGGATTTTTACGCCAGTGAAAAATCTTTAACGTTGGAGAAAGCCGGTAACGTACGCATTGAATTCATGGCGGATGATGGGGATATTACCATCTTAAAAGCGACCACCCAGGTGTTGTCTGGAGAAATTATTGATGGTTCGTTAATGAGTAAAAAAGCCTTACGCAAGTTTATTCAAGCGGAAATAGATGATGCCAGGGAAAGAGGTGTGTTGTTCTCGGTACACCTGAAAGCAACCATGATGAAAGTTTCGGATCCGGTTATTTTTGGCCATGTTGTTGCGGTATTTTTTAAAGAGGTCTTCAGCAAACACGCCGCGACTTTTGCAGCCCTTGGTGTTGATGTGAATAATGGTATGGGTGATGTTTACAGCAAAATTAAACAATTGCCAGCAGCTAAGCAGGCTGAGATAGAGGCTGATATTCAGGCTGTATATGCCCATAGTCCAGATATTGCCATGGTAGATTCTGATCGTGGTATCACCAATTTACACGTTCCATCCGATGTTATTGTTGATGCCTCGATGCCAGCCATGATTAGAACATCCGGTAAAATGTGGAACAAGGCCGGAAAATTACAAGATACCAAAGCCATTATTCCTGATCGTTGTTATTCAGGTATCTATGAGGAAACCATGAATTTTTGTAAGGCGCACGGTGCCTTTGATCCGAGAACAATGGGTAGTGTACCCAACGTTGGCCTGATGGCGCAAAAGGCTGAAGAGTATGGCTCCCATGATAAAACTTTCATTATCCCTCAAAATGGTACTGTGCGGGTTGTTGATGATGACGGCATCACTCTGATGGAACATGCCGTTGAAGAGGGGGATATTTGGCGCATGTGTCAGGCGAAAGATGCCCCCATTCAGGACTGGATTAAATTGGCAGTAAGCCGTGCCAGGTTAACGGGCAGTCCGGCAATTTTCTGGTTGCAAAAAGATCGAGCACACGATGCGCAGATTATTGCAAAAGTTGAAAAATACCTCCCACAACATGATACCGCAGGATTGGATATCAGCATCCTTAGTCCAGAAGAAGCCATTCGTGTGTCTCTGGGTAGAATTAAAAATGGTGAAGATACCATCTCTGTGACGGGTAATGTGCTGCGTGATTATTTAACCGATCTTTTTCCCATTCTGGAATTAGGCACCAGTGCTAAAATGTTATCTATTGTGCCGTTAATGAGTGGTGGCGGTTTATTTGAAACCGGTGCTGGTGGTTCTGCGCCAAAACATGTACAACAATTTATTAAGGAAAATCATTTGCGCTGGGACTCGCTAGGGGAATTTTTAGCACTGGCGGCATCGCTGGAATTTTTGAGTCAAAAAACAGCAAATGCCAAAGCACAAATTTTGGCGGATGCGCTTGATAAAGCAACTGGTGATTTTTTGGATAATAATTGTTCGCCTTCACGCAAAGTGGGTGAACTAGATAATCGCGGCAGTCATTTTTATCTGGCTTTATATTGGGCGAAAGCCTTGTCTGAACAAACTCAAGATAATGATTTGAGTGAGCGTTTTAGTCAGCTCGCACAATCTTTAGCGGCGAATAAAGACGAAATAATTGAGCAGTTAATTATGGTTCAGGGGCAGGCGGTTGATTTACATGGATACTATGTGGCCGATGAAACTCTGGCTGAAAAAGCCATGCGTCCTAGCGCGGTCTTGAACCATTTATTTCAATAAGCTAGACGCCCAGGCGCTTCTTCTCTTGCTGAAATCCTGCATTTTGAATGATTACGGGTATATATAGGGTTCATAGGTAGGAACTTAAAGGGAAAATAGTATGTCATCTCGACCTTAGTGGAGAGATCTTACTCAACCAGCACGGTTGTTACTGGACGATTCCTCGGTAACTTGCTTATCTCCACGGATGGAGTGGTCTCACCAGCATCCTACCTGCCTATGATAGTAGGGTTTGCCAGGGCCGGATTATACTTTGGCTAATTTTTGACCAAAAATAACCTCAGCCCTAAA
>CAZKUH010000205.1:0-5021 GCA_964555895.1 uncultured Enterobacterales bacterium | reverse complement strand
CTCTTTGAAGGATGAAAATTTCCTTATCTTGTACTTTTAGTATTTTTTGTTGAGAAAAACGGGTCATCAACCGACTAACTGTTTCGACGGCAAGCCCCAAATAATTGCCAATTTGTGAACGTGTCATGGTGAGACGAAACTGGTTCGCTGAGAGACCTCTTTGTTTAAATCTTTGTGAGAGATTCATGATAAAAGCAGCCAGCCTTTCTTCTGCACTCTTTTTACCTAGAAGCAACATCAGGTCGTGCTCTTCCTTAATTTCGTGACTCATGATACGAAACAATTGATTTTGTAATGCGGGAATATCCGAGGCTAAATCCTGAAGTCGGGTAAATGGGATAGCACAAACACTGCTCGTTTCAAGCGCTTTGGCGCTTGTTGGATGCACGCCACTATGGATACTGTCAAGGCCAATGATTTCACCCGGCAGAAAAAAACCTGTAATCTGTTCGTCACCAGCTGCGGTCACTGTAGTATTGATGAAACTGCCTGAACGAACGGCATAGATGGCATCAAAAGAGTTACCCGCTATAAATAAATTATTGCCTTTACTGAGCGTGCTGCCACGTTGAATAATAGTTTCTAGGTGGTCGACTTCAGATTCTGCCAACATAACAGGCAGGCAGAGCTTTCTAATGGCACAGTTATGACATTTAATTGGGGTCAAAGTTGAACTCGTTTTGATAAATGCTGTAGAAGCCTGTTTAGGCATAATCTAACCCTACGAATGAATTAATTGGAGTATATACTTAAATCTGTGGAAAATACAGGTTTCAGCCGAAAGACCGTGTGATATCCAGTGCCTTTTTGACACAAAAAAATCCATGCGCTGCACCTAGGTTTCAGCAGGATCATGTTGAAGTTATTTTCAATTATCACTCTTTTTATAACAGTCATCCTGACGGGAAAAATATTTTCTGTTTTTTACTCACTCAAACATACGCCACATGTATTACGGGTATAAACAGCTTTCAATCAGTATCTCCACATATGTTGGCATCCTTTTTCCTCTTTGAGTTGAGTTCTTGGTAAGGATTTATATGCGTTAAAAACTATCAATTACTCCACTAACAATACAATTTCCCACAGTTATTGAAATGGTAGTCTTCAAATAATATCAAAATGAATTGTTGTTATTAAGTAGTTTCAATTTTCTTAAAGCGCTGCTAGACAATACTTTCCCTTTGCTATTTAGTGCAACGACCCGCCAGAGAAAGGGTTGCTTTAACTTTCCTAGCGTATGCAGGATGGGCTGATAATTATAAACACCAGTTTCGATAAAAGCAGAAGCCAAAAGTTTTCTCTCTCCCGACTGTTGATAAAATTCGATACGGTAAGTTGCTACATCTGCTTCATCTTTAAGCCCAAACCAGCTAAATTTTAGTTGTTGTGGCCTTATAGCTTTATCCTTTAAAGGTAACAATAAAGATAAAGGTGGATAAATTTTTTGTTGTTGGTATGCATCCGTTTCACCAACAAAATAACGCAAGGTTGGCATCGGAAATCCAGCGACTCCCCCAGTATTTAAGATGCCAGCCAAGGTGTCTGAATTTCCTTCCTTGTCGTCAGAGGCTTCTATGCGTAAAAGAATACGATAGAGTCCTTTTTCCGAGGTTGGTAATAATTTCGGGTTCGGGCCAGGAATGGTCACTTTACCATTTGGTGGCAGAAATTTCTGAAAGCGGCTGAGTAACCGAAAGCGTTTCTGCAAGACACGTTGCGCTGCGGGTAAACTGGCTTCGGATAATAGATCAAAACGACTGGGGCCGACATCTCCAGGCAGCACTACTTCCCACCGACCTTTTAATAAACCGGCACCAGTGAAGAGGATATGGGCAGAAAATTTATTCATGACGGCTGATTGTTTGACAAATGTAATAGATTTTCTGGGTGTTTGGGTATTAAAATTTAAAGCCACTCGTGTCAGCGCCAGCGGGGAACGGGCGCCACCTCCTGCCAGACGACAAGTGACAGTAACGTAAGTATTTATGCCATTGTTGTTAAACTGTCTTACATAAAAAAATTCTGAAGATTTTCCTTGTTGTGCGTCTTGATATGCTCTGCGGATAACCGCAGGTGGAATAGTCATGATATCTGTTAAATTTCTGGGTGCAGCGGATTTACGGCGTTGTTTAAAAACAGATTTTGTGGATTCCCCAATATTTGCTGAACCGGTAATTCTGGACAAGTCCAATCGTTTAGGTAAATGACCGAACAGGGTTCCAGTGACGCATGGATTGGTGCCAACAACGACTCCTGAGCTGGTAACATCACCGCACCAAAATGCATCGACGGTTCTTTCATTGGGTGCCAGATTTTGAAAAGTAATCAGTACAGTTGACACACCGTTACTGTTTACATTAACGCCAGTGGGACTTCTTCCTGTTACCGCCAGTACTGAAGTTGCATAGAGGCCCCACAAGATTAAAAATAAATGTAAATATTTCATGCGCTATTTCCTTTATTGGAAGCTTAAACTGATGCCAAGAAGGGCGGTTGTTGTGCTAAATTTATTTTGCAAAGCGAAAGTTCGATCGATGGATTTACCGTCATTATAATTTATCCTTAAACTGAGGCTACCATCTGCGGGAAACCACCATTCACCTTTGGTCAAATTTTGTACCAGACCGATATCGGCATTTGTGGCCGTGTTCTCACTTTGTTTTAATGAATCATCATCTTTAGTCAAGCCGTAATTGGCACTGAGAGCCAAGCCATTTTGTGACTGCCAGTTAAATCCAACGGTGATGGAATTACTGAATTTTATGATCTTGTTTTCAAAATCATTTTGTCTGTTGCGACTAATTGAAAAGATCCAGCTGGTCTGATCATCTTGTTGTAAATTAAAGCTGAGGGCATGTTGTAAAGAATTAAAATCCGCATTTTCTCTGCCGATTTGCTTGTTGTCTTGCAGGGAATAATTGCTTGATAACGAAATAGAATTAACTGCAAGTTGCCAATTAGCCGCCAAGCTATGGGATGTGGTCTGTTGATCGGGTAAATGACTGCCACCATTAAAACCACTTTGGGCTGAATCCGGTGAGTTGATGGCGTATTGATGGGTCGATTGATAAGAATAATCAACGCCGGGAAGCCATGAAGATAATACCGAAGTGGTTTCTGTCCCCAGAAAAAATTTTGCCAAAGGAATATTACTGTTAAAGCTGTTATTTATGGTCTTGGTCGTGAGTATATTGACCAGATTGTCAAGATTATCCTGGGATGATTGGCTGCTGAGGCTACCACTGACAGAACCAAGTTGATACTGTGCACCCACTAGTTTTGTCTCCACATTGGCCTGTACGAAAGCGGTTAATGTCTGGTAGAGAGGTGCCGTTTTAGCCATGTTGGCATTGATGGTAAAACTGACTACTGAGTCCCAGGGCGTTTGCCAGTCCTGGAGCAAGATATAGGAAAAAGTAAAATTATGAGCGACGGCTGTTTTGCTTTTCAATGCCACCAATTCTTCTCCAAAATCAAGCGTATTATCAATGGGATTATTATAACGACTCATACCCAGTGTAAGTTCTGCATTTAATTTTCCTTCACTGTCATTGGCTGTGAGTTTAAAACCGATAGCCTGATTTTTTTCTGCACTGCGAACCTCACCAACGCCGAAGTCACTCGCTGATGTTCTTTGTGCATCGAGGTAGTTGCCCTCTAACCTTAATGATACCCTGGAATCGGTTAAGGTATTGAAACCAAAACCTAAAACTTTAACGTATTGTTCTGTGATGTCAGCAAGTCCACTGAAGTTATTAAACCCAACGATATCGGTACCATTAAGAATAGCGCCACTGAGACTGCTTTCAGCTTCATTTTGATAGTTCCAAACTACACCTCTGCGGGACAAATTATCCACTAACAATGCATTGTTGCCGTAACTGACTTGGCCGAATGACACCTTGTTGTTCCCTTTGTTCACAGAGACCTGGTAGTCAACAACATCAATTTTACGGGCTTGATTCCCTTTGTCGGAAAATTGAATCGCCTGTTGACGGTTTGATACTGCGAGTAAATTAATATTTGAATCGATCACATAGCTGTTATTTTCATGATGGCTTGCCAGACCAATATTGGCAGAAACATCAGCATAAGTTGGTCTTTCTGAAGCGGTACCATCTCCAGATACCCGTTCGTAACGTTGAGAATTAATGTTGAGTTCTAATTTTGGCGTCCACTGTGCTTGTTTAAAACCAGATCGGGTCATTACCTGAATATTCAAGCTGCCGATAGCCTGCCATTCACCTGCTTTGTATTGATTAACCATTAATTCATTTTCGCCAGCAGGGAGGGGGATGCCTCCTGCAAATATCAAGGACTGCCGTTCAAATTTAAATAATGAAGAGACATCATGATCTCCAATAAGAACCTGAAATTGTTCATCGTCTGGTACCGAGGTCTGAACCATCGACTGTGTATTTGTCGATGAAGATCCCAGTTTAATGGAAAAGCCCTGACTATTTGTTATCCAGTCCGTAATGCTTTCTCCATGAGTATTTTGTATCCCGCTTACGGTATATTGTGTTTGAGAACTTGCAATCTGCGACGCAGATAATACGGATGCAATTAATAAATAATGTAGCTTCTTGTTCATAAGTACATCCTGATTAAATGATGAAATAAATATTTTTCAACGCCGAGATTAACGTTATCCTTTCCCACGATCTTGAATTGAACTTGAAATAGTTTGAAGAAGTTTGAAAATGAGTAAAATCATAGGTTTACCAGTCATAAGTTATTTAAGTTTATATTTTTTGTTAAGCCGTACTCAATAAATGGATGATTAAAAAAGATTGTAATCCGTAAAAGTTCATGCGCATGACTTATGGATATGGTATGTTTAGAACGTTGGTGAAAAAATAAAAGTGATTTAGCGGTTAAAATTATGGGGTTCACCAACTGATTAAATATATCCTCGGGATTTCCGCCCGCACGGCTCACCTTAATATCTACCATGAAGGAAAATATGTTTTTTTGTTTTGGGGATTTTCAATTAGATACCGATTCCAGAAAACTCA
>CAZKUH010000204.1:0-5033 GCA_964555895.1 uncultured Enterobacterales bacterium | reverse complement strand
TATCAATAAGATGACACCAATCAGTTGGCTTTAATTCATCAATTTGCTCTTTAATAGACACGGAAACATAGACGGAAACATAAGGAAACATAGACGATGGAAACATAGACTAGAAACATAGACTGGAAACATAGACTGGAAACATAGACACCCATAAGTTAACCCAAAATGGGAATTCATTACCATGATATAAAAAGATATTGATGGATGTTATGAAATAGTGATTTTGATAAAAATGAATTGAAAATAACAAGAATTTGGCATTGAACCAGTATTTTCAGGCAGTACAAACATCGATTACTCGATGATAAGGGGTCAAGTCGCAGTATATTCCAATTGAGAAATGAGTCTTAAATCATATGAGCCATTTAAGCTAAATATCTATCTGAGTGTAGCGTGACTTCCATACACCAGATTTGACTATAGCTCCATTCATGGTGCTAATTTTTTTGTGGCACTGGTTTTTTCATGAAGATTAGTAGCATCGTTCTCATTGGATATTTTTGTTTGCTCGGCGCGGATGAAAGTTGCCGGATTCCACCAGAGTGCGACATATTCTTTTATTGCCATTCGACTGTGGAGCAGTCCAGTAGCCGAAGGATAAAAGGCTCTGATTTTACTACTAAAAAAGGGTTTCCTAGGCACAAACCCCATGGGAGCCGGGATAACGTCAATTCCCGTCGCCTGAAAGTAGGCGAAAGCACGTTTCATATGCCAGGCATGAGTGACTAGAATAACCCTGCTAATATCATTATTTTTTAATAATTTCACTGAATTTAGGGCATTTTCCCAAGTGTTCTTGCTTTGAGTTTCCAGAAATTTTACGGGTTGTTGCAAGTCTTCTACTACCAACTGATTCATTAAGACCGCTTCTGGCGTGGCTTCATGATCAGGTTCGCCACCGCTGAGTAGTAGGGGTAATTTGTATTTTTTGCTTAAAATGACGGCGTATCTCAGTCTTTCCATGGTCAGAGGGTTAATAATATCTTCTTTGGAGTATTCTGGTGCTTGTCGTCTTCTCCCGGCACCCAGCACAACGATGGCGGAGTCTTTGTCACCGTTCAACTGTAGGCGGTTTTGTAGTGCGGGGTATTTTTGCAAGTTATAGAGCAAACGATCACCCACAGCCAAAGTTGAAAATAAATACAGGCTGACAATGCCGGTCATCATGATCAATCGACCGGTCCATTTCCACCAATGTTGCACTACAAAACCGAGGACCAATAAAAATATATTGAGCCCCGGCGGAAAAAATAAAGCGGTTAAAAAATCAACCATTAATGTTGTGGTGTTCGATTAAAATCAGTGTGGTGACAATGGGGACAAGGGGGGACATGTCCAGGTGTTTGAAAGTGTAGTAATTGACCACATTTTGTACACTCCAGCACACCGATACCAATTAGATCGCCGGTATGATACTGGTTCATTTCATTCCATTGTTTCCCCAATAATAACCAGTCTACCTCAGTGTCATCAGCGACAAGGGCTATCCAGTCTTCAAATTTATCCTCAAGTACGGCCGCATCAAAACTTAGCCAATCGGCTATAGCAGTGCCAATGTCTCTGAGGATATGCTTGGCCTCATTTAAATCCCGTTGTAGTGCTTCCACAACAAGTTTACTTTCTGCGGCAGTTAAATTTTCAACTTCAATCAGCTCTCGATGAAGCTTAATCCAATATTCTTCGCCTATTTTTATCCCTTCGTTTTTAGCTTGTCGAACTTTTTTTAGCAAACCGGTATAAGCTACCGGGAGTTTCTGCTCAGACATAATTTCAACCTCGGTCAGTATCACGGGTATAGAGTGTAACTTTCCTGTGAATTTGGCAAGCATTCTGTCCTTATTTTTACTGACTTTTTCTTTGTTTCTGACATTTCCCTGAATAATGTCAATAAATGTACAAATTATAAACGGATAGCTATCAGTATATCTGTAAAATAAGGTATCCTTGCGTTATATATTTTAACAGATAGACGAATTTATCATACTCATGAGTAATAGCGAACAGCAATATCAACCTCAGCAAGTTGAGAGTCAGGCTCAACAAAGATGGCAGCAGGAAAAGGTATTTGAAGTGACCGAAGATCCTGCGAGAGAAAAGTATTATTGCTTGTCGATGTTTCCTTATCCCAGTGGGAAATTACACATGGGGCATGTGAGAAATTACACCATTGGTGATGTTATTTCGCGTTATCAACGCATGTTGGGTAAAAACGTGTTGCAACCTATTGGTTGGGATGCCTTTGGCTTGCCGGCTGAAAATGCGGCGATGAAACACCAGGTTGCACCTGCGGTATGGACTGAAGAAAATATTAAGGATATGGAGTCACAGCTTAAAAAACTGGGTTTTGCCTATGATTGGAAGCGCGAATTGGCGACTTGTAGGCCGGATTATTATCGCTGGGAACAATGGATGTTTACCAAGTTGATGGCCAAAGGCTTGGTTTACAAAAAGAAATCTGTGGTGAACTGGGATCCTGTCGATAAAACAGTGTTAGCGAATGAACAGGTTATTGATGGTCGAGGATGGCGTTCCGGTGCGCTGGTTGAGCAAAAGGAGATCCCGCAATGGTTTTTGAAAATTACTGATTATGCTCAGGAATTGTTAGATAGCCTGGATAATCTGCAAGGTTGGCCAGAGCAGGTCAAGACCATGCAACGAAATTGGATTGGCCGTTCGGAAGGTGTTAATTTAACCTTCGAAATTGTGGATATGTCTGAAACAATGGATGTGTATACCACACGCCCTGATACAATCATGGGGGTTACTTATGTCGCTGTTGCTGCACAACATCCTCTGGCATTGAAAGCGGCAGAAAAGCATCAAGATGTGGCGAAATTTATTGATGACTGTTCCCATACCAAAGTTGCCGAAGCGGAAATGGCAACCATGGAAAAAAAGGGGGTTGCGACAGGTTTTTATGCCCTTCATCCTTTAACGGCTAAAAAAGTACCGGTGTGGGTAGCCAATTTTGTTTTGATGGATTATGGCTCAGGCGCTGTTATGGCGGTCCCTGGACACGACCAGCGAGATTGGGAATTTGCCCAGAAATATCAGTTGGATATCTTGCAAGTTATCGAGCCTGATAAAAACAGTGAGGTCACTGCTGATCTGTCTACAGCCGCTTTTATTGAAAAAGGTATTTTGCTTAACTCGGCAGAATTTGATGGTTTAAATTTTCAACAAGCTTTCAACGCTATTGCAGAAAAACTAATTTCTTTAGGTAAAGGTGAGCGTCAAGTAAACTTCAGGCTCCGCGATTGGGGCGTTTCACGACAACGATATTGGGGGACTCCCATTCCGGTAATAAATAAGGCTAATGGTGAATCAATCGCCGTGGCTGAAGAGGATCTGCCGGTGGTATTGCCGGTTGATGTTAATTTTGATGGCTCCGGTTCTCCTATCAAAAAAATGCCGGAATTTTATCAGACAACTGATCCGGCGACGGGAGAGCCTGCCGAGCGTGAAACGGACACTTTCGATACTTTCATGGAATCAAGCTGGTATTATGCCAGATATACTGGGCCGGATAATGAGCAGTCAATGCTGGATGAGAGAGCTAATTACTGGTTACCCGTGGATCAGTATGTGGGGGGTATTGAGCATGCTATTTTACACCTGTTATATGCTCGTTTTTATCATAAATTATTGAGAGATTTTGGTCTGGTTGAGAGTGATGAGCCTTTCAAGAACCTGTTAACCCAGGGAATGGTGTTGGCGGAATGTTGGTCAAATATCGACAAAACAGGTGCTGTTCACTGGCATCAACCCGATGACGTTGAAAAAATCTACGATGACAAAGGTAAGATTATTGGGGGGAGATTAATTTCTTCAGCAGAAGCAGTAGATTTTGCTGGCGTGCAAAAAATGTCCAAATCGAAGAATAACGGCATTGATCCACAATCAATGATAGATAAATTTGGTGCAGATACTATTCGTTTATTTGTCATGTTTGCCTCGCCACCTGACCAGACACTCGAATGGTCTGACGCGGGTGTAGAGGGTGCTTTTCGCTTCTTGAAAAGAGTCTGGACCTTGGTAAATAAACACCTTGAAAAAGGCTTGGTCAGCGTCGATGTCAGTAAATTATCTGATGATTTAACTCAGTCACAACAAAGTTTACGGTGCAAAGTTCACCAAACTATTGCAAAAGTGACCACTGATATCCACCAGCGGCATACCTTTAACACAGCGATCGCAGCTGTTATGGAAATGCTCAATCAAGTAACACGTTTCCAGGAAAATGTCTCCACGGAGATAGATCGGATGCTGGTACAGGAAGCATTGCAAACAGCAGTTTTATTACTTTGCCCCATTGTGCCGCATATTTGTGAATCTCTCTGGGAACGTTTAGGCCAGAAGGGTATTTGTTCGCTGGCAAGCTGGCCAAAGGCGGATGAAGATGCCATGGTTGAAGACAAAAAACTGATCATTTTTCAAGTCAATGGAAAACTTCGGGGCCGAGAGAGTGTTTCGATCGACATTAGTAAAGAGGCGCTGGAAAAGCTGGCACTTGCAGATCAGGGTGTGCAGCGTCATATAACAGGGAAAACCATTCGTAAAGTGATAGTTATTCCAGGAAGATTGGTCAACATTGTGGTCACGGATTAAACAAAGGGTGTCTATTTTTACTTGGAAAGAATGGGTAGGTAATACTTATTTTTACAAAGATAGTTTTATAAAGGGTGGAATATTGAAAAAGTATCTCTTGATAATATTGGCAACCATACTGCTATCTGGCTGTGGCTTTAGGCTTAGAGGGCAGTTATCTGGTAACCTTGAAGGTGTAAAAGTCTACTTGAATGCAGATAATTTTTATGGTTTTTTGAGTGTGGACTTGAAAAGGCAATTGTCTTTGTTAGGTGCGGAACTCATTTCCTCAGGGGAGTTGACAGATCAACCGGCAGTCAGCATTTATCTCAGTAAAGCCCGCGAAAAAAGTAATACTTTATCTGTTGATAAAAATGGTCGACCTGTGGAGTATGAGCTGATTATGGATGTGGATGTAGATATTCATCGATTGGATAATAAAC
>CAZKUH010000203.1:0-5044 GCA_964555895.1 uncultured Enterobacterales bacterium | reverse complement strand
TTGCTATTTTTTTAACCAACGTGCGGCATCCAGAGCAAAATACGTCAGAATCGCGTCTGCTCCAGCGCGTTTAAAACTGAGCAGTGATTCCAGCACCACGGCTTTTTCTTCCAGCCAACCATTAGCACTAGCGGCTTTTAACATCGCGTATTCTCCGCTGACCTGGTAAACCATGGTGGGGACTTGGAAGGTTTCTTTGACTCGCCAAAGCACGTCCAGATAAGGCATGCCGGGTTTAACTATCACCATATCTGCACCTTCTTCTATGTCCAAAGCAACTTCATGTAAAGCTTCGTTAGTGTTGGCGGGATCCATTTGGTAGGAATATTTATTACCATCCCCAAGATTACTTGCGGAACCGACAGCTTCGCGAAAGGGGCCATAAAAACTGCTGGCATATTTCGCCGAGTAAGCCATAATTTTGGTGTTGCAATAACCATTTAATTCCAGATTGTTGCGAATAGCACCGATACGGCCATCCATCATGTCAGAAGGTGCAACAATATCTGCACCCGCTGCTGCGTGTGATAGTGCTTGTTTAACCAATACTGCAACTGTTTGCTGGTTGAGAACATAACCATTGTCATCAATCAGCCCATCCTGGCCATGGCTGGTGAAGGGATCTAACGCAACATCAGTCATTACGCCTAAATCTGGAAAAGTGGATTTTAATGCTCTGACCGCTCTCTGTGCTAACCCTTCCGGGTTAAAGGCTTCTTTTGCATCTAGCGATTTAGTGGTTTTGGCTGTCACCGGAAAAATTGCAATCAAACGAATACCAAGATCAACCGCCAACCCTGCCTCTACGAGTAACTCGTCAATAGTCATCCTCATGACGCCGGGCATGGCAGCAACAGCTTCTCTTTGACCTTCGCCTTCAATGACAAAAACCGGCCAGATAAGGTCGTCCGTAGATAAACGGTTTTCGGCCATCAAACGACGACTGAAGTTATCTTTTCGCATACGACGTAATCTTTTTGCGGGGAATTTAGCCATAAATTTTGTCATCATCTTCTTCTCGGTAAATTTATATTCTCTTGCTTCTAAGATGGGTTATTAATCCATTCGTTCACTTTCTGTTCTAACACATCCAGTGGAATGGCACCATTTTGCAAGACGACTTTATGAAATTGGCGGATATCAAATTTTTTCCCCAACACTTTTTCTGCTTTGTTGCGTAACCGACTGATGGTAAGTTGACCAATTTTATAAGCCAATGCCTGCCCCGGCCAAGCAATATAGCGATCGATCTCCACCTGAATATCGTGTTCACTTTTGCTGGAATTCGCTTTAAAATAATCAATGGCTTGTTGTCTTGTCCAACCCAGAGAATGCATGCCAGTATCGACTACCAGTCGAACAGCACGCCACATTTCATAAGTCAGTTGCCCAAATTTATCGTAGGGCGTGCGATAAATATCCATGGCATAACCCAATTGTTCGGCATAAAGCGCCCAGCCTTCTACAAAAGCGGTCACACTGGCATTTTTACGGAAATCGGGCAAGTCTTGTTGTTCTTGTGCCAGTGAGATTTGCAGATGGTGTCCCGGTACTGCTTCATGCATTGTCAGTGCGATCATTTCCCATTTGGGTCGGGTATTTAAAGCATAAGTATTGGCATAAAATGTTCCCGAACGACCGGCCCGAAGCGAACCGCCCTGATAGTAGGCCGTGGTTTGTGCTTTGGCTTCGTTTGCAGGGATTTCTTTCACCCCATAAGGCAGTCTCGGCAACATGGAGAACATTTGCGGTAGTTTGCCATCAATGCGTTTTGCGATATCACGATATTCACGCATTAAATCCGCTGCCTTGGAATAAAAAAATTGTGGGTCGGTTCTTAAAAAATCCAAAAATTGAGCAAAGGAGCCTTTAAAGCCGGTTTTCTTTATCAATGCCTTCATTTGTTGGCGAATTCTTTTGACTTCCGTCAGCCCTAAATCATGAATTTGTTGTGGCGTCATATCGGTGGTGGTATAAAACTTCACCCGATACTGATACCAGTTAACACCATTTTTAATTTTGGACAAGGCAATTTGTTTACGTGAACCAGGAATATAATCATCCTTTAGAAAGCTTAGCAACTTTGCCCATGCCGGACTGACTTTACTCTTGTAAATATTAATCGCCCGAGCTTTTAAATTATTTCGTTCTTTGGTGGAGATGCTTGATGGTATTTTTTTAAAAGATTGTAATAATGGGCTTTGCCAGGGATCTTCTGGAATAAGGCTTTGTATCTGACGCGGTACGTCAGCAAGTGTAATTTGTGGTGGCGTGATCTGTTCTCCCAAACCTTTTGCCATCAGCTTTCTTGCTTGCTTGAGATAACGAGGTAGATCTGCCAAGCGGCTTATTATATTTTCGTAATCTTTAACTGTCTTTACCGGCATACTGGCAATAGTTGCCGGGATGTTTCTTTGCGGACCATCCATTTGCGTTAATACAAAATAGCGAGATGGATATTTTTCACCTTCAATGTCCAGAAGTAATTGGCGTTTAAATAATTTATAATTGAGTTGATTATTTTTTGAAAGTTTCCTAGGTTGTATTTTATTAATTACGGTGAGTGTATCCTGCAAAGATTTTTCTATTTTTTTTCTTTTTTGTGCTGTTAAGTCGGCCCAATGATCATCATATTCATCATATCCAAGATAAGTCGCTGATGAAGGATTCAAAGACAGAGAATATTTGAAATTGTCTGAAAAAATTTGTGTTATTTTTTTATTTTCATCAAGGTTTTTATCTTGAATAATTTGATACAATTTTTGTTGATAACGATGGTCGATATTGTGTTTTGCGAAACCAGGAAATGAAATCAACAGTGTGAAAAAATAAAAATAAAAATTCATGTTTTTTCCTTTTGTATTAGCCATAACCCTGATGCAGTTCAGCTGTTTTGCTTAATATTTGGTGAATTTCTGATTCTGAAAGAACTCCAACAATATCTTCTGCATTGGGTCTGGCATTTTTACTGATAATGGCAAAACGGGCATGGCTGGAACCCAAATATCGCAAGGCCCCTGTCAAAGAAAGATTGGAATTTAACACCACAAAGCCGGTGTGCATTAAATCTTCAACCGAAACATCGTATTCGACAGGTCGATCGAAGGGTTGAATAACCCCTGAAATCGCACCATCGTTGGTTACAATAGTGATACCATCGAAGGAACTGAAAGTTTTTTTAAAATCCATCAACCTGAAATGACGATTCATAATGCTATCGACTTTTAAATTACCCACATAATCAGATGCCAGCCCCTCAGGAACAATATGCCCCCGACGTAACAGTTTCAGAGTATAAATATCTGATTCCATGATCATGCGTCGCACGGCGTATGCAACACCAATGGCAATCATCAAGGGCAGAATAATGCTGTAATCCAGGGTCATTTCATAGGTGATAACTGCTGCTGTCAGTGGCGCGCTGGTCGCGGCAGCAACCAATGCTGCCATACCAACCAGAGCGAAGGTGACTGGCTCCACGCCCAATGCCGGGAAAGCATTGTGTAAAAAATGACCCACTAGCCCTCCCATAGCAGCACCCAGAAATAGTGAGGGTGAAAAAACACCTCCCGAACCGCCAGAACCAATGGTGAGACAGGTTGAAAGCAGTTTTAACCCCAGCAGCAATAGCAAAAATAATGGCTGATTTAATACGCCAGACAGGATGTCGCTAATTACAGAATAACCAACGCCCTGAACATAATAATGGCCGGTAAACTTGAGCATTAAATAAAACAAGATGCCTAAAGACAACGTGCCAATGATATGACGGACATAATCATTGACCGGGATCGCATCAAATTTATCTTCTGCCCAGTAGATACCTTTAACAAAGACCACCGAGAGCAAACCGATAAGGGCGCCAAACGGCACCATTAACATAAATTCATAAATACTGGTGAGGTTGGATTGCGGATCTTGAAGTGTCGGGATATCAAACGCGGGATCGATACCAATCAATAACCGACCAACATAGGCTGCAATCGCGGTAGAAAGTGCCACCGGCAGTATCGTTTGAGAATTAATAGAGACCAACAATAATTCAATCGAAAATAGCAGGCCTGCTAGGGGCGCATTAAATGTCGCCGCAATACCGCCGCTGGATCCACAAGCAATCAATACAATTCGTTGCCGAGCGGGAAGTTTGAGCCATTGACCGATGGCGGAACTAAAGGCCGCACCAATTTGCACGATCGGCCCTTCACGACCCAGAGAGCCACCTGTGCCGATGGTCAGAGAAGATGCAATTGCCTTTACCAAGGAAACTTTGCCCGGGATAATGCCCTTGTTGTAATGAATCGCATCAATAACTTCCGGTACCCCGTGCCCTTTCGCCTGTGGCGCAAAGGTCTTCACCAGCCACACCACTATGATGCCGCCAATTACCGGCACAAAAATTACCAGCCAACCCCAGGAAGAAGCAGGGCTGTGTTTATTGGCTTCATAAAAAAGAGAAAAATCACCGTAAAAGGCAAAATTATGAATAACGCCAATTAATAACCGAAACAACCAGGCAAAAATCCCGGAAAAAATACCAATAATGATAGATAGAGAAAACATCCATAATAGATTTTTTTCTTGCTCGTCTTTTTCGACCGTCTGGACCATAATCAATGAGTGCTTGTAAAATGAAAATCGCCGTGATAAAACTACCCGGCTAGAGGATTGCTCTAGTATAAAGGAATTTATCGGTGATACCCCATAATACTTGGATATTTCGCGTATTAATCATCGGTTAACCACTGAATCATACTGAAGCAGGGACAAAGAGAAGGCTTTTCTTGATGATGAAAACTTATCGTTATATTTTAATCGCACTATTTTTATTTAGAATACACACGGATCTATTTGCCCATCAACACCCCGACAAAATCATGCCTATACCTCAGGCCATTGCATTATCGGCACAAGCCGCCCCAAATGGAATTAAAGGCATCTTCAAATTTAACGTCAAAAATACTGGAAGAACATCAACGCAAATTTATTTAAATTCCGAAAAAAATTATCGTTCTAATACAAATATTACGATCGTTTTTACAAAACC
>CAZKUH010000202.1:0-5053 GCA_964555895.1 uncultured Enterobacterales bacterium | reverse complement strand
CAACAATGTTCAGTTCCATGAACACAGCTTTTTGTAACTGTTGAATACTTTTAGTTAAAACTTCAATCTTAGCCAAGTCATCAAGTTGTTCTATTTTATTTTGCAGATGTGCAATATTGATCAGGCCAATTTTTACTTTTAAAGCGGCGCGGGTGACGGTCAGTGGGTGTTGATACATTTTTTTAGCGATGGCGCCAATATTTGACATCTCAATAACGGCATAACAACCAAAAGACAAGACTAATATAAAAATAAGCAAGGTGCCAAATATCATGTGTCTTCGGATGGTCATATTCACTCCTGTTTAATTTATTGTTAGTTGCGGTTCTCCCAGTTTTAAAAAAATAATATTTGATAGGACGTATTAATTGAGTGGACGTTACATATTTTATAAATAGCCATATCCCCAATTGGGACTAATGAAGGCAATAGGTGGATATCATTTGGATGAACATACGTAAAGGCAATAAAATTGATGTTAACGTTCAATTTTGATGGCACATAACGTCAAGTCGTCTTGAAACATTTCGCTACCACTAAAATCCATTAAAGCTCGTTCTATGGCATCAACCAATTGAAGTGGGTTTGCGGGTGCGGAAATAATGGCGTTTTCCAGTCGGTCAACTCCAAATTCAACACCGTGTAAATCTCGGGTTTCCAGAACAACATCCGTATAGACAAAAAGAATATCATTTAACTGTAATTTAAATTCACTATATTGCCATTGATAGTCAGGTAATACACCAATAGGAATGCCCTGAGATTTATTCAAGGAAAATATTTGTTTGCCTCGTTTAACGTATCCATCAGGATGACCCGCGGAAACGTAGCGTAACATGGCGGTATCACTACGGTATGAAAATAATTTTGCGGTGACGAATTTGCCGCGATCACGCCGGGTGAAAAAATGATTATTAAGATAATTTGCGGCAATATCTGGTGATGATTGTTCTCCCCCTGGAAAGGTTCTTAGAATAGCATCTACCATAGCAGCTTCTACTGCTGCACTCGGTCCATGTCCAGTCACATCTGCGATGATACCTCCCCATTGTATAACGTTTGCTGGCGCTGGAATTGAAAATAAGTCAAGATAATCACCACCAGCCTGTTTGAAGGCTTTAAATTTAAACGCGATTTCTGTGCCAGGGATATTGACATCGGATTTAGGCAATAATAATGATTGCAATCGTGAAATTTCTGTCAGTTCTTCATCGATCCATTGACGCGCCTTGTCGAGGGAGCGTTTCTGTTCTGTCCGCAGAATATTAGTCAGCGCATAATTAAATAAGAGAGAGATTTTTATGAGATCCAGTGTCTCGATACAAATTTCATAATCAATTAACACTATCCATCTTTCTACCACACCAGAGATCCAGATAGGAACAATAATGGCAACTTTCACATGACTGAGAAACTGTTTAAAAAATTCAGGTGAAGATTCAGGCGTTAGTACGACTGGCTCAGATAAGGTTTTCCACGTTTCAATAAAGTTCCCTGTGTTTACCGTCAATTCTGAATTGTTATTCAACATTTCATCGGCCGAGTAAACGGGACAATATTCGGCGCTGCAAAACCCCGTCATTTTGAAATGTGTTTCTGCTAGATTGGCAGCATTCACCATTGCCAGTTTAAATTTCCGACATTCTCTGTTGGCAATTTGTAGTAAAACCGATAAAGGATTTCCATAGGTTTTATCGCCACTTAATTTAACCAGAAATTCCATTTCTTTTTTTAACCCTTATTTTTGCTTTTTTTTACTTTTACCATTTCAAGCAATAAAGCATCAAGCCCACCCCTTTTTAAAATATTTTGGTAACTATTTCTATAGGTTGAAACCAAGGAAACACCTTCAACGATAAAGTCGTAAATTTTCCAATGTTGCTTAACTTTGATCAAACGATAACGTACAGGAATTTTTTTATGGCCTGAGACAACAAGGGTATCCACAATCGCATATTTGTTCCTTTTGAGCTGTTCCTTGCCAAATATGACCTTTTCATCAGTATAATTTTTTAAAAGCTTGGCATAAGTATTAACCATGATAGTAGAGAATTGTTTTTTAAATTTTAATTTTTGCTCTGGTGTCGCTTTTCTCCATTTTCGTAAAACAACTCTTCTGGAAACAGCTTCGAAATCTACATCAGTGTTAATTACTACGGCCAGCAAGTTCTTTTTTTCTTCATCGCTGGTATCTTTTTTTGCGGCAATATCGAACAATTGATTGACAGATAACTTTAAGGCCGCTGTGGGTGTTTCAGCCAGAGCATATCCACTCCAGAAAAGTATACTGAGAAAAAGACCGGTCATTATTTTATTCATATAGATGTCTCAAGTTTAAAATGCTTTAGTCTCAATAGACCAAGCAACAATTTTGTTGTTACTATTATTTGTCGAAAATATACTTACTGATCAATTCTTCAATACTAATGGCGGGTTCAGTCTCAATAATTTCATCTCCATCTCCCAATAACTCACCGCCACCGGGAGAAATTTTGACGAATTTGTCGCCGATAATTCCCGCTGTACGGATTGAAGCCACTGCATCATCCTGTACTTCAATGTTTTTATCCACTTCTAGCCAGACTTTTGATTCCTGGGTCTCAAAATCCAGCGAAATACTTTCGACCTGGCCCACTCTGACACCTGCAATTTCAACAACCGCACCCTTTTTTAGGCCAGATGAATTTTCAAATTTTGCCATGAGTCTATAACCATCGGAGCCAAAACCAGAAACGCCACTAATAACGACAGATAAATAAGTCAAGGCCGCTATACCAGCCAATAGAAACAATCCAACTATAAATTCTGTTGATAACTTTTTCATGAGTGAAACAGCTCCTTAAATTAAAAATGAATTGACGATGTAATCGGCAAACAAGGTTACGATGGCACTCGCCACCACTGCTTTGGTTGTAACCCGGCTTACTGCCTCAGCACCTGAGACCCCTTTTTCCAGATGAACAAAAAAACCTTTGCCAAGGGCAATAAAAATCATGATGGTGGCAAATACGATGGATTTAATTATAGACATTTTTAAATCAGACCAAACCACGGTATCGATAATGTCTTGTAGAAAGACTGTTCCGCTGATCCCTTTGATTAAAACGCCAACCAGGTAACCGCCAAAAATACCGACAACGTTGAAGATGGCGGTTAAAAGCGGGATTGATATTATTGCGGCTAAAAATCTCGGTACCATGACATATTGATACGGATCTATGGCCATACATTGCAGGGCATCAAACTGTTGTTCACTGCGCATGATGGCAATTTCGGCGCAGGTAGCCGAACCGACTCTGGCAATAATCATGAGTGCCGTCATGACGGGACCTAATTCTTTTATTAAACTTAAGGCGACGGCCGAGCCCATGATATCCACGGAACCATAACGTGCCAGCACATCATAAAATAATAACGCCAGTACCATACCGGTAAATAATCCGGAAAAAACAATGATGCTGACAGAATAAGAACCAATAAAGGCAAACTGTTTGAGCAGATCAGACCAACCAAACGGGCGTCTAAAAACAGCCCTGATGGTACTGAGCAGAAAACCCAATAAACGTCCGAGTTCTTCGACTTTAGCGATGCTGACAGCGCCAAATTTTTCAATTTGTTGATACATGCTAAGCCGTCTCCTCGGTTAATCGTTTGAGATATTTTTCTGCATCAATTTGAATATCTCTGGGTGTCCGGTTAATCAGATTAATAACGCGTTCATCCTCACAGGCTTTGATTTCATCCACTGTTCCGGTAACAACGACTTCGCCATCAAATAAAATGACCAGACGATCGGCTATTTTAAAGGCACTTTCCAGCTCGTGTGTTACTACAACTATTGTCATGTTCATCGCTGTTCTTAATTTTAGAATAAGATTATCCAGTTCAACGGATGTTACCGGATCAAGACCGGCAGAGGGCTCATCAAAAAACAATATTTTGGGATCCATAATGACGGCTCTTGCCAACCCCGCCCGCTTCAACATTCCACCTGATAACTCTGCAGGCATCAGATCCTCAAAACCTGCGAGGTTCATCAATTCCAGTTTAAGCCGAGTCATAATACTGATGGTATTTTCATCCAGATTGGTGTGCTGGCGTAATGGCAGTTTTATGTTATCACCGACGCTTAGCGAACTTAACATCGCGCCTCCCTGAAACGCCACGCCCATTTTTTGTCGCAGCGTTTTTATAGTGGCGTGGCTGGCATGGCAAATATCAATGCCATTGATGAGGATTTCACCCGCTTCAGGTTTTAACAGACCTAAGATATTCTTTAATAAAGTGCTTTTGCCCGAGCCGCTACCTCCCATGATCACTAGGATTTCTCCTTCGGCTACGGATAAATTTATATCTTTTAGAACGAGCCGCTGTCCATAGCCGCTATTTATACCTTTCACAGATATCAACGGTGGGTTGGTTTTAGTCATTCCATTTACTCCGTAACATCACCCACAGCATCCACTATGGTAAATACCTGGTTTAAACGGGTGAGTTCCAACACTTGTAATGGTGCTCCAATTGCAGCCGCAATCGTCAAACTCAGTCCCTTGCTGTTAGCGAGGTTTAATGCTTCTACCAGGGTTGCCATGCCTGAACTGTCGATGTATTTCAATTGGCTGAAATCTACAATCACCGAATGATCATTGTTTAAGACCTCTAACAAGCATTGTCGAACTTTTGAGGAATTGGATAAATCAACCTCGCCAGACAAAGAAAGCACTTTATAGTGCAGATGATTTTCACATTCAATATTCATTTTATCGTTTCCTCCTGAGGCAAATTCTTCCTCATCTCTAATATATTTTCTTCACAATTCAGGGTATCTAGGAAGTTTACCGAGTCCATAATTTCTCGTATTAATATGATCCCAAAACCACCAGGTTTTAGCGGATCTGATTTTTTTATATTGATGCAATCTTTGGGGGCTTTGGGCGCATGATCGTGTAAACGAAAAACAGCCTGTTTGCCATCCGTATAAATTTCAAGCAGAAATTTTTCATCTCGACAGTCTTTATAGGCATAGCGGATGATGTTGGTACAAGCTTCGTCA
>CAZKUH010000201.1:0-5066 GCA_964555895.1 uncultured Enterobacterales bacterium | reverse complement strand
AATATGAACAATTTAAACAAGCCGCAGAAGATGTTGATCAATTACCCCGTTCCGGGCGAGATATTTTCATGTCTTCGGCAAAAACGCCCGACTTAAAATTAGTCAAGTCCTTACCTGATGTTGATCTAAGAGAATTATTGCTTTCTTTGAAGGATGTATTGAACCGAGCCGAAATGTTCAGCAGCCATAATATTCAAAAAGAGACTTTATCGGTCAGAGAAAGAATGGCCAATGTCTTGTCGGCATTGGATGGGGCGAATTTTAAGGATTTTGCCACTTTATTCCCTCTGGATGAAGGTAAATTAGGTATTGTGGTCACTTTCCTCGCCATCATGGAGTTGAGTAAAGAAACGCTGGTTGAAATTATTCAGACAGAACCTTATGGCCCCATCCATTTAAGAGCAAAAGGACAAGCCATCCTTGGCGAAGCTGTTAACACAACAGATGCTGAAGCTGATGAAGAACTTGGACCGCAGCAAAAAATTGATAGAGAACAAGATATCGACCCTGAAAGTGAGGAGTTGTAAAGCATGAGTTTCGATGAAAAAAAACTGGTTCGCATAATAGAATCTGCCTTGTTTGCTGCTGGCCGACCGCTAAACATTGAGCAACTGGGCAAACTTTTTGTGGATGAGGAACGACCTTCAAATCCTGAAATCAAACAGGCTTTGGCGACACTTTTTGTAGATTATAAAGATCGGGGTGTTGTTTTGGTTGAGGTATCTTCTGGTTGGCGCTTCCAGTCAAGGCAGGAATTTGCCCCGTGGATCCAGAAATTATGGGAAGAACGGCCGGCACGTTATTCCAGAGCTTCTTTGGAGACCCTTTCACTTATTGCATATCGTCAGCCAGTGACGCGAGCTGAAATTGAGGATATCCGGGGGGTCAGCGTCAGCTCTAGTATTATGAAATCATTGCTGGAACGTGAATGGGTACGGGTTGTCGGACATCGAGATGTTCCGGGACGCCCGGCACTTTATGCCACGACCAGGATTTTTCTTGATTATTTTAATCTTAAAAGTCTGGAGCAGCTACCGACGTTATCCGAGATTAAAGATTTGGAGACACTCAATCCCCAACTGGATCTCACCGATAAACCACCAAAGGAACATTTATCCGTAGATACAACAATAAAAAATGAAAATAAAAAAGATGCGTCCTTTACCGCAGAAGTTTTGCAAACCACACAGTCTGAAGTAAAGGCACAAAATGCCCCACTGACTGATAACCATAAAATTACCAACAATGAAGAATCGACGGACCAAGATAATGTGAAATTATCTATTGCATCTGATCAGGTTCATTAAAAATTAAAGGCTTTGTTAAAGTGAAAGATGAAAAGTTACAAAAAGTGATTGCAAGTGCTGGGTTTTGTTCTCGTCGAGAAGCTGAACGTTGGATAGCTGAAGGACGGATCAGTGTTAATGGTAAGGTTGCAACATTGGGTGAGCGGGTTCAAGTTGAAGATAAAGTTCGGGTCGATGGACAATTACTGCATGATACTGCACGAGGAAAGAGTAAAGTGCGTATGATTATGTATAACAAACCGGAGGGCGAAGTTTGTACGCGAAAAGATCCGGAAAATCGACGCACGGTTTTTGCTTCTTTACCTAAAATTTCTAATGGACGTTGGATCCAGGTTGGCCGGCTTGATACCAATACTTCGGGTTTACTGTTATTCACCAATGATGGCGAATTGGCCAATCGACTGATGCATCCATCGAGTGAAATTGAAAGGGAATATGCGGTTCGCGTGTTTGGTAAAGTAACAGAAGAGATAAAAAAAAGACTTCGCAAAGGCGTGGCACTTGAGGATGGAAACGCTGCATTCAATCAAATTATCGATGCGGGTGGAGAAGGTATGAACCATTGGTATCATGTTACTTTGAGTGAAGGACGTAATCGAGAAGTGAGACGATTATGGGAGTCACAAAATGGTATAAAAGTTTCCCGACTGATTCGATTGAGGTACGGTGAGTGTGTATTGGACAGAGAACTTCCTCGCGGTCGCTGGAAATTTCTAAAAAATATCGATGTCAGAAAGTTATTGAAAAGTGTCAACTATCAAGCTGAAGTCGCTGATGATAAAAATAGCCAAGGTAAAAGGACACTCAAAGGGCGCTATCAAAACGAAAAGTCAACAGAAAATGCTTTCAATTTTTTAGCTGATGAAAAACAGTCAAAAAATAAAAGAAAAACCATGACAAAAAGAAGTACTCAACAGGGAAACAAAAGTCAGACACGGCTAAACAGACCTGTAAAAACTAGAAACGCCCGAGGCAAATCAAGGTGAGAGTGGTTGAGATCCTGTTGGTTGAAGCACCCCATCAACCTGGAAATATGGCAAAAGTATTAACTGTTGTTGGTGAGCATGGGATTACCGTAGAAGGTTTAAATGCGGTCAGACGCTTGGATAAAGATACCATTTGGGAATTGACCATCGAATACGATGATAGCCTTGATATGGGGAAGATTGTTGATGAAATCAATGCGTTGCCTGAGACCAGAATTACCGGTAAATCCGACCGGGTTTTCAATCGACATAAAGGCGGAAAAATTCAAACTACTTCTAGAATTGCCATTAGTTCTCTTGAGATTTTACGCGATATTTATACCCCGGGTGTCGCTCGAGTTTGTCAGGCCATACAAAAATCCCCCGAAAAGATTACAGAATATACCAATATTCAAAATACCGTGGCTATAGTCACAGATGGCACAGCTATTTTAGGTTTAGGCGACATCGGGCCTGAAGCTGGTCTGCCGGTGATGGAAGGTAAAGCGGCAATAATGGCTGAACTGACCGGTTTATCAGGTATTCCTATCCTGATTGATGAGAAAAATCCTGAGAAAATTATTGAAACAGTGGTCAATATTGCACCATCTTTTGGGGCGATTTTACTCGAAGATATCAAGGCGCCAGAATGTTTTCTTATCGAGGAACGCCTGATCGCAAAGTTGAATAAACCCGTGTTCCACGATGATCAGCACGGCACTGCCATTGTTGTTCTGGCTGCTTTACTCACTGCTTCCCGCAATGTCGGTATCAATTTGAAAGACCGTGTTTTCGGTCAAATTGGTTTGGGTGCAGCGGGTATGGGGATTTGTCGGCTATTAATGGACTATGGCGTGAAAGCAGTCCTAGGTACTGATATTCATCACCCTGCGAAAAATCGTTTAGCCAAAGCAGGCGGAAAACCTGTCACATTAGATGAACTGATGGCAAATGCAGATATTGTGGTTGCCACGACCGGCGTAAAAGGCCTGATTAAACCGGAAATGGTGAGAAAAGGGCAGATAATAATGGCGTTAACCAACCCGGACCCGGAAATTGAAGCTGATATTGCACTGGCACAGGGTGCCAGTTTTGCCACTGACGGAAAAACCGTCAATAATATGCTGGCTTTTCCAGGGTTGTTTAAAGGAACGCTCCAAGCAGGCGTACAGCATATTACACATGAAATGAAAATTGCCGCAGCAGAGATATTATCGAGCCTGGCAAAAGACGATGCGTTAATTCCTTCGGTACTCAATCAACACGCTCACGATGAAGTGACCAAAGCGGTCTATAACGCCGCATTAGCATTGGATTGAAAACCAGCAGATTGATTATTTATTTTTAGCTAATTTAAGATGAAAAATGAGTTATTCTATAGCCTCGTTGGGTCAAAAAGGAAGAAGTATGATGAAGTTTTGTATTGTTGCCAGTAAGGTGCTGGGGTATATCTTGCTCGTATTGGCGATCATCTTAATCTTGATAGGTATAGTGGGTGTTTGGATGAAGGAAGGTTTTTCTGGGGTCCAGGATTTATTGAGCCCGTTCAATATAATCAATTGGCTTGTGACCCTCGCTACATTAGCGCCAGGCGTCGGCCTGTTAATGCTTTCTGAAAAACTTCAATCTAAACAAAGCACGCAAATGCAGGAAAGGCAAAAATGAATTATTCAGATTTCATAGAAAGATACAATTCAAACCAGATGTCGGTAGATGTTGACAAAAATAAAGCTGGATTTATGTATGAACAGCCTAGCTTAATGCCACTTTGTTGGTTTCACTTTCACCGCAAGGGGAAAGAATAAACGGCTCAAGGTAAGCGATAGAGCGTTTAAACAATTCAAATATAAAGTCCGAGCGATTACGCGAAGGACACGAGGTAGAACGTTGAAACATATCGTTTTAGATCTCCGCACTTATTTATTGGGGTGGAAAGGTTACTTCGGATTCTCCGAAGTTAAATCCACCATGATTGATTTAGATAAATGGATAAGACGCAAGCTTCGATGTTATATTTTGAAACAGTGGGGTCGGGCAGGTTACAGGCGTCTAAGAAAGCAGGGAATAGGTCGGCGGTGCATGGAATGTCGCCAAGTCAGCACTAGGTCCATGGCGTTTAAGTAATAATCGTACGGTGTGCAAAGGTTTATCCAACAAGTACTTTAAAGAACTTGGTGTGCCAAGCCTTGTAGAATGTTAAAGTTAACTCAATTAACCGAACCGCCGTGGTACGTGATCCGTATGCTCGGTGGTGTGGGGGGGGGAGAGGCATCGAGAGGTGCCTCCCTATCTCGATTATGTGTTTCAATCGCGATAAAAATTGGAGAGTGAAATGGAAGAAAGTGTACAAATAGATCCATCTAAAATTATGCAGGTTGGTATGGGATTTTGGGCATCAAAAACCTTACTTACAGCTATTAACATGGGGCTGTTCACTCATTTGTCTCAAGGAGATATGTCAGGGCAAAACATTAGAGAGAAATTAGGCCTCCATGAACGGAGCCTTTATGATTTTCTTGACACTCTAGTGGCATTAGGTTTCTTGAAAAGGCGCGGCTTAAAGGAAATTGCTATATATAGCAATGCAGCCGACTCTGATCTGTTTCTTGACAAAAACAAACCAAGTTATATTGGCGGAATATTAGAAATGTCTAATAATAGACTGTATCCATTTTGGCATCACCTTGAAGAGGGATTAAAAACAGGATTGCCCCAAAATGAAGTTAAAACTGAAGGCAAGCCTATTTTTGAAGAATTGTATGAGATTAGAAAAGCGGGGAGAAAGGGAAGAGAG
>CAZKUH010000200.1:0-5069 GCA_964555895.1 uncultured Enterobacterales bacterium | reverse complement strand
AACTAATTTTGACCCAGCAACGACTATCTCAGTGGTGAATCAATTTGAATGTAAAACTGAATTGCTGGATTTGCCAGCAGCACAGACAGGCGATTTTGAATTTGAAGTTGAAGGTTTTGTCTCAGAGATTGTAGATACCAATAACTTCACCGTCAATGGTCAAAAAATTACGGTTGATGCCAGCACTATTTATTCAAATGGCACGAAAGCAGATATTGTCTTGAATACCAAACTCGAAGCGGATGGTCTGTTGGATTCTGCGACTAATACATTGACCGCAGTTAAAATCAAATTTGAAAGTACCAAAGTTAAAGTTGAGGGTCCGGTTACTGTTAGCGACCTTGATTCTAATCAGGTGACTATCATGGGTATCACTGGCATATTTAACGCTTTTACTGAAGATGAAGCCGGCCTGATTGCCAATGGTCTTACTGCGAGTGCAAATATAGAAATTAGAGGTTATGTCGATTCAACCGGTAATATCTATGTCGAGGAGCTGAAAAATCGTGGGGCAGCTGATAGCAATAATGTTCGTCTTAGCGGACCTGCAGATAACTTGGCAACTAACAGCTTTACCATTCTGGGTATTCAGGTTGATACCACAAATGCTACATTTTCCATGGAAGATCAGGTATTAGATGCGGCAACATT
The DNA here is from genome assembly GCA_964555895.1 of uncultured Enterobacterales bacterium. Classification (GTDB taxonomy): domain Bacteria; phylum Pseudomonadota; class Gammaproteobacteria; order Enterobacterales; genus DRNA01. Next base: position 4,418 of record CAZKUH010000200.1, on the reverse strand, counting down.
TTATGCTTCATTAGTGAAAGGCTCTGTAGTTGATATCCAGCAGGCACAATATGATGCACAAACCAATACCATCACTGGTGGAAATGTTTCTCTGGAGAATGTAAATGATTCTGCTGATTCTGTTAGTTCTGTTTCATCCAAGTATAGTAATTCAACAAACGCAGCAGCAGCTGCCAGCGTTAATTATGGTACTGTGACAGCCTTCCAGCCAGCACAGGCAACTACGCCTACTCCTGCTCCTGCTCCTGCAGCAAGTTCAGGTGGTGGTGGAAGCTCTGGTGTTCTATTTTTCTTACTCCTCGGTTTGGGTATGGTAATGAAATCTCGTAAAATTGCTTAAAAATTAAGCAGAAAAATAACGGGATGAATGTTTAACATTCATCCCGTTTGCTTTATGCAGGGATCTGCTGTATTTATAGTGATATTTTAAGTTAAATGGTTGAAATATAGCTGAATCTATTTATGACGTTCATGAAAACAATAACGGACATTTCCATGATAAAAAGAGTTTTTCTTTTTATCATCTCATTGATTTACACTGTTGTTTTCCTTAACCAAGTCCACGCAAAGCCTGTCAGCTTACCCAATGGAGAATCGATACCTTTTCATCATGTCAGTGTTGATCAAGGGCTTTCACAAGTTACCGTCAATGATATCTCTCAGGATAAAAATGGCTTCTTATGGTTTGCCACAGAAGATGGTTTGAACCGTTATGATGGAAAAGACTTCATCGTTTATCATTCCGATGCAGAAAAAGATTTAAAGATTAATGGCAATATTATTAATTTTGTTGTTAACGACAGTGCTAATCGTCTTTGGATAGGTATGAATGGTCAAGGCATTGAAGTTAAAATAAATAGTCAGTTTAAAACTGTCCCCATAACAATAAATGGTCAGTTGGCGAATAATATTATAGCAACAATACTATTTGAAGATAGCAATAAACAGTTATGGCTAGGGACCTGGGCAGATGGCCTGTTTAAATACTCAGAAGAGAAAAATCAATTTTTTCGTATTTATTCATCAAAAAAATATAACAGAATTTGGTCCATATCAGAACTGGGTGAGGAATTATTAATCGCCGTAGATAAGAACGGTATTGCCGTTTTAAAAAATAACAAACCTGTACCTTGGAGCGCATCGGCAGTATTAAATAATTCTACAGTCAAAGCACTGTTACAGGATGGTAAAATGCTGTGGATTGGTTCCGATGGTAGAGGCTTGTGGCAATATGACATTTCTATGGCAACGAAAGTATCACAGGTTATCGGCAACACTGATTTGGCAAGAGCGGTGGTACACAAATTATATAAAGATCAAACTGGCACTCTCTGGGTGGGCACTGCAGGCAGCGGTTTTTTCAAAAAGGAAAAAAACAATAACTGGATGCATCAAGTTGTGGGCAATGAGAAGGATAGTCTGTCGAATAATCGAGTGCTTTCATTGTTTCAGGACCGTAGTGGCGTGTTTTGGATTGGCACTGAAGGGGCGGGGCTGAATTATTTTGACCCATATTCTTTACTATTTAGAAATATTCGCCAAGGTAATAATAGAAAACAAAATTTGAATGACAAAATGGTCTACGCTATTTCCTCGGATAGGAAAGATAATTGGTGGTTTGGAACTGAATCTGGAGGGGTAAACCGGTGGGATAAATCAACGCAACGATTTTACTATTATTCAGTGAACTCTGGCCACCTGGATAATAATACGGTTAGAACGCTCCAAGCGACAAAACAAGGTATGTTAGTGGGCACCTTGAATGGTTTTTCATTAATTTCTTTAACCGGGAAGTTATTAAATCGATGGCGTATGGATAATCTGCCTGGATTAACCAATAACATTATCCTGTCATTTGAGAAAGCCGGTGAGAACAAAGTTTGGATAGGTACATATAATGGTCTTTTCCTGTTTGATCTTAAAAACAAGGCAATAATAAAGTCATTTTTAGATGAACCGCAAGGTGGGCCATTTTCCACTAAACGCGCCATCATTTTGAGTTTACACCAAACTAAGGAAAGCCTTTGGGTAGGAACGTTAAGCGATGGGATTTACCGCTATGATTTCAAACATAAATTGTGGAAAAACTTCAAACATAAAAACATCAATACCAAATCTTTGGGTAGCAATGCAATTTATACTATTTTTGAAGACAGTAATCATATTATCTGGGTGGGCACCAAAGGCGCAGGGTTACAAAAATATAATCCAAAAGACGAAACCTTTGAGCAATACGACAAGCGCAACGGTTTAGCCAATAATGTGGTCTATGGTATTTTGGAAGATAACCGGCACAATTTATGGTTAAGTACCAACGCGGGAATTTCTGAATTTAATGTTAGAAAAAAAACATTTACTAATTTCACCAAAGAAGATGGCCTGCAAGGGCGAGAATTTAACGCGGGGGCTTTTTTTCATGCAAAAGATATTTTGGCTTTTGGTGGAATCAATGGTATTAGCTGGTTTAACGAAACGGATGAAATTTCCAACAAGTTTCAGCCAGAAACTCAGATTACAACCGTTAGAGTATTTAACCGGGAATTATCAAATTTTGCAACATCAGCAGTCAAGTTAACAAACATAGCTGGCTTGCCTAGTTTTTTAGAGTTGGATTATGACAAATCAATGTTTACTATTGATTTTGCTGCATTGCATTTTTCTGCGCCCCAAAAAAATAAATATCAATATCGATTACTGGGCTTGGGAGATGAATGGATAAGTGTAAATGGTGGGATTTCTGAGGCTACTTACACTGGATTACCTTCAGGTTCTTACCAGTTTCAGGTGAAATCGATTACTCCTTTTAATCGAGTCGACTCCAGTCCGGCGATATTAAATGTGAAAATAAATCCGCCTCCCTGGAAAACATGGTGGGCCTATTTAATTTATGTTCTTTTGGTGCTACTGAGTTTTTGGCAATATTTTAATTATCTTCAACGAAAGCTGGCTTCGCAAAAGAAAATTAACAATAGTTTAAGGAAAATTGACCAACTGAAGGAAAGGCTTGCAGAAACTGAAAGAATGGCTATCTTGGGCGAGTTATCATCGAATATTGCACATAGTTTGAGAAACCCTCTGGCGAGCATCCGCACCAGTGCAGAGCTTATTGAAGATGATGCTCTGGTATCGGAACCCCTCGCAGAAGATGCAAAGAATATTATTTCAGAAGTTGATCGTTTAAGTATCTGGATTAAAGAATTACTGGAGTATTCCAAGAATCAAAAAGCTAACATGGAATCCATCGATATCAGCAAAACCTGCCAAAATATTTTAAATAGTTATCAAGCAAAATTTCAAATAAATGCTATTGAATGCTCTTTTTCATCTCAAAGTATCAATACCCCTGTGACCTTCGACCCTTTACTTTTTCAACACATGTTAAATAGTTTGCTTGATAATGCGATTGAAGCGATTAAAGATGGTGGCAAGATATCGGTTACTATTGAAGAAAATGAACGTGGGAAAATTGAATTGTCTCTGGCAGACAGTGGAGAAGGTATTGCATTCGAACACCAAACGCATATTTTCAATTCTTCGTATACAACTAAAGTAAAGGGTTTGGGGATGGGATTGTCATTAGTGAAAAGGATAGTCGAAAGGCATGATGCTGAAATTAATGTCACCAGCGAAGCTGCGCAGGGTACAACGTTTAAAATTATTTTTGGAAAAAATTCAGGATAAAATATGATTTCAATATTGATCATCGAAGATGAAATTATTCTTGGAAAAAATATTGCCAAGTTTCTTTCTCGTTCAAGTTTTAATGTCGAACTTTGCCATAGAGGAATGGAAGGTTTAAATATACTTTCAGAGCAATCATTTGATATTTTATTGTTAGATTACAATCTACCCGATATTAATGGACTTACTATCCTGGATAAATGTGCTGAAATAGATCCTTCAATGAAGGTTATTATGATGACGGGTGAAGGGAATATTGAGATAGCAGTTTCAGCGATGAAAAAAGGCGCTTTCGATTATCTGGCTAAACCACTGGCATTAAAAGAACTGAAGATATTATTAGAAAAAGCAGCGCTCGCTCAAAATAAAGATACCTATATTGATTATTGTCAGGAAAAAACCTCGGTACAGGGTCGTATCAATGATATTTATGGAAATTCCATAGTTATAAATAATGTCAAAAAGCGAATTGCTCAAATTATCAATGCTGACAAGCAGGTGAGCTCGGAAAATCTGGCGTCGGTACTGATTAGAGGAGATACCGGAACCGGTAAAGAACTTATTGCTAAATCCCTACATTTTGACGGCCCGTTAAGTGAGCATCCTTTTGTTGAAATTAACTGTGCGGCAATTCCATCAGAACTGCTTGAATCAGAACTTTTTGGACATGAAAAGGGCGCTTTTACCGGAGCGATTAACCAAAGAAAGGGACTGTTTGAATCCGCCCACGGTGGCAC
>CAZKUH010000199.1:0-5099 GCA_964555895.1 uncultured Enterobacterales bacterium | reverse complement strand
AATGGAGAGTTCTCGCTCTGGCCGTACTTTACTAGCACTTAATAGATCCCTCCACTTCGGTCGGCATGACACCTCTTGTTTTTGTATTTTTTCTTAAATGCAAAATCAAGTAACAGGCGTGTCCTTTACACAAACGTTACGATTTTCGGTAACGGCAAACCCTTCGACTCGAAGTTCTTTGGCCATGCGTGCCGCAGTTTTAAATTCCTGCAAGCTAAGTTCAGGGTTCTCATGGAAATAGAGGAACAAATCTTTTAAATGGCTATCATACTGTTTCTTAATAAATTTATTGAGATGTCGATCTTGAGCCGCAAAACTGCTACCCAACGTAAAAATAAGGCTAAAAAAGGTAATTACTAGGCGATTTTTCATGTTTGAGACTCCAAGAGCGGTCAGTTTTTTTATTTTATCCTTGAATGATACTAGAACCGATAAATACTTCAACTGTACATTTCAGACACTTTCATTAAATACTATGCGCTTCATTCAGCTTAGGTTAAGCTGACATATGCTAAAGTCCAAAGTAGAAGTCAAAATTCAGCTAGCGAGGATATTGTTATGAAACTAACCAGCACCAAATATTTAAGCACAGTCAGTCTGGGGCACTTGAGTAGCTCAATTTCAACCCTGAGTTATGCACATAGCGCTACAGAAAACCAGTCCCAAGCTTTGGAACCTGTAAAAGTGTCCAAGGTAAACCCCATTCAGCTACAATTTTCAAAAGCCGAAATTGATCAAATGCTGGCACCGATAGCACTCTACCCTGATACCGTGTTATCGCAAATTCTGGTGGCTGCAACTTATCCAGTAGAGTTGATTGAAGCTAATCGTTGGGTCATCAAACATCCCAATCTCGATGCCAATGAAGCGCTGTCACAAGTGAAAGATAAAGACTGGGATGCCAGTGTGAAAGCCTTGGTACCATTTCCTCGGATTCTGGCGAAAATGAGTGAAGATTTGAAATGGACGCAAAATCTGGGCGATGCCTTTTTACAAAATGAGACAGCAGTACTGGATCGGATCCAAGTACTTAGAACCCAAGCCTATGATGCAGGAAATCTGGATGACCTGAAGAACCTGAAAGTGGTAAAAGAAAAGAAAAACATTGTTATCGAATCCTCAGAGCCACAGATAGTTTATGTTCCCTATTACGATCCCAGCATTGTATATGGCTCGTGGCGTTGGGCTGCTTATCCACCCTTCCACTGGAATTATCCGTATTATCAAAATGCCTATTATAGCCCCCACAGTAATTTTTTCTGGAGCCCAGGTATTTATCTTTCATTCGGTTACGGGTTTTCTTTTAACTGGTTAAGTAATCAACTGGTTTATGTGGACAATTATTATCCCTACGGTTATTACAATAGTCACCAGATAGTGCGCTCACATTACGCTCGCAGATGGCAACATAATCCTTATCATCGTCGTGGAGCAGTTTATCGATCACGAGCCGTTACTCACCGCTACAATAGTAATAGGCCACCACGTGGAGAAAGATATAGTAGTCGGAGCACAATTGTTGGCCGAGCAAATTCAGCTAGTGGCTATGATTCGGTAACCAGAAACATTAAAAACCGTCAATATAATGCCGTTATCCGCCCTAATACCCGACAACGACGCATTCAGTCTGAACTGACTGAACGTTCGCGTGTACAATCCAATCTACGTGAAAATGTACAACGTGATATCAACCGGGAGTCTGGTCATTCTGTCAGTTCTCAAGATCGACGGAATAACAGCGGGAATAGGCACAGCAGCCGCAACAACCGATCAAACATTGTGAGAGGAAATAACCGTACATTTACCGGCTCAGGAGCAGGACGACAGCGAACTCAACCGATTGTCATCCGAGAACCAAAGATCCGACAGGAAGTTCAATCTTCCCCACCACCCAGTCGTTCAAGCTATCGTCCCCCTGAACCCAGACGGGAATCACGATCATCTTCAAGAAGTTATAACGCAAGCCCAAGGAGCTTTAATTCGAATCGCAGTAGTAGTTCACGAGGTCAACGCGCTTTCAGAGGAGGCAATCGAAGTCACGGTGGAGGCGCTCGACAAAGACATTAGCCTCGAAGGCAAAGGCTACAGATAACTCAGGTTGCTCGACACAAGCCATTCCAGAATTAATCGGCAACCTAGAGTTTGCTTTTCCAAAAAATTGACATTTCTCTGAAATTATTATTTTCAATCATTGGTTTTTTCTGAAAATGCATATCCCTGTTTATTTTTTTGTTTGTTATTAAATCAAGCTGATTATGGTTTTACATCAAACGGGATTATCCTATTATTCATTGCAATTTAAGAACCGTCTGGAAACTGAAAAATATAGATTAATATCTATTGTACTCTGAACAACATCTATTTTAAAAACAACTGATATTTCATCAAGCCAAGCATCGTGCGAACATTTGTTATGGTTAAAATTATAATACCAATCGGAAAGTGCAAGCGGCGGATTCTGAAAATTAGTTTTATTACTTTCCACTTAATTACGATAATTACTGAATGCTTGTGCAGCATCTTCATTCCCATCATCAATAGTTAGAATAAATGTCACACTATTTCCTTGCACTTATAATCGGGGTAGGGAGACACTGGCCCACTTACATCACAACTTATAGCCGATTCTTGCCCATGGGCCCGTGATTTCGCCTTGAGCATCCTCCAAACATTTCTTCACGGGTTTGACCTTGCTCTTTTGCTAACCTTCGGCTCTGCGAATACCTAGTATCAGGGCTTTCACCTGACTAGTTAGCTGCTTCTCAAATATGTTAAAAACGTGGATATTATTGCTCATGCAGGATTCGACCAATACGATTAAATACAACTTCCGATACCAGTCCAAAATCGTTAAAGTTAGTTGTATTTACAAATTCCACAATAACTGTGTCAATGTCTTTGTGGTATTTTGCATAACTCTGATAACCTGGAAGCAGACCATTATGATTGTACACATAAATTGAGGAATAAATTTTCTGCTCATTCTCAGCAAATACTGAACCATCATTTAATGCTCTCAAGAATTTACCCACATCCTCGGCCGTAGCCACCATTGAACCATAATATTCAGTCTTCAGATCAGACTCATAGCCAACATGATAACCGCTCATAACATCATCTGTATCAACATCATGTATCGAGCTGAAAGTATTACTTAGCCCAAGTGGTATAAGAATTTTCTCTTTGATATATTGATTATGGCTATAACCTAGCACTTTATCAATGAGTCTGGAAATCAACAAATAATTGGTGTTTGAATATCCGTAATCTTCATCCGGTTCAAAATTAGCAGGCAAATCAAGTGCGAATTCAAGCGTATCTTTATTGTTTTCTTTCCAATAATCAGGATGGTCGGTATAATTTGGAATACCACTGCGATGTTGCACCATTAATCTCAGGGTGATTTTTTCAGCATGCTCAATTCGCCCAACTAGTTCCGGAAAATAGTCAGCGAGCGTTTTATCCAAAGACAATCGTTTGTCATTGACTAATTTAGCGACAGCAACAGCGTCATATAACTTGCTGATACTGGCAATCTTGAACAGGGTGTGCGGGTCTGCAGGTATCTTCTTTTTTCGATCATTCCATCCAGCCGCATAAAATGCAGGTGGTTTACCTGCTTCGTCGATGTAAACAATAATTCCGTCCAAATCATAGTTAACGGCATTATCAACTTCTTCCTGTACTGTATCAGGCAGTGGTTTTAAGTACGCATAGACCGCTAACCAAGGTGCAAATATTGCAATACTACTTATAGTAACAATAGCCGCAATTATTCTTAGGAGCCAAACTGGAGGTCGTATTTTTTTCATATATGATGCGCTCAAAAGTTACCTAACTTCAAAGTATATACCCGTGCTAATGGAAGCGAAATCAACTCTGAGAGTCACTAAAATACTTGCATTACGGTTTCCCTTATCCCGAATTAAATTCTCGATTATTCTTTACAGCTATTGAGTCACTATAACTTTATCTTCACCTGTATTCTGTCGAAATGCTTTTAATTCTTTATCCAGATTAACCACCATTTTATCTACAGCCTTCCTAAATTCTAAAATGGAATGCTCATCACTGTTTTTCTTTAAATTAACCAAAGTGCTCGATTGTTCAGATTCGCTGGTTCCAGGTGCCCTAAATAATAATTTTCTGGATTTAATGTCAAAAACTGCTGTATCAACAAAAGTATTAAGTGAATTGTCATTACCTTTAATGACATACATTCCGACCACAGTCCAATACAATAAAGACAGCTTGTTTTCACTATTATTCATAACCTGATCATAGGAAACCAACGCCATAATATCGACATTATACAGTCGAGATATTTGATCAATAAAATCAAAACCTTTGCCACCTTTTAGATAACTGGTTGGAATAATTGCTATAGATTCAATAAAAGGATAATGAATAAATTTACTTTTTACTCTTTGTAATAACTTTAACTGCGTTTCAGCACTGATGTTTTCAACTCCATATTTGGATGGAACGAAAGCTACCCCTACTCGATAACGTTTTTTTAATTGGGCAATACCGGGCTTTTGTAATTTACTGGCTTCTTTGTCAGGATAAAGGAAATCCATCAGACTGGAAGAAATCGTGCTCTTCCCATAATTCCCTGAATCTAAAAGACTGCAACTAGCCAAAAACAACATAGCTGAAAATAAAAGAAAAAACCGAACAAAATTGACATTGCTTTTCATCATCATACTCCTTGTAATTCCCTGGTAAATTTAAGCTATTGCGGAATATGACTTATATTTTGCAATAAAATTCATATTATTTGTTCTTTCTCTCAATATACCCTATCCCGAGATATGCTAACAGATAACAGCAAAAAGGTTGGAATGTCAGCCATAAACTGACCAAGACGAGTCATTTCGGGATTCTCAAGACGAATATGCGTAATTCTTGCACACTAAATAGTTGGCGAGTGGAAGCAAAATTAACCATGAAAGTAATAAAATACTGGCGTTGGCATTTTTCCTTATTCCGAGTTGAGGTAATTTCATTAAAATAACCCGACAAATTGTCGCCGTGGGCTCGGCTTCATTTTCTAGCCAACAACCCTTAACTTTTGTGCTACTTTTGTTATTTCCACC
>CAZKUH010000198.1:0-5120 GCA_964555895.1 uncultured Enterobacterales bacterium | reverse complement strand
ACAGCAAAATAAAGATATCATAAGCAGCATTTCCATAATAATCAGTAAGAATGTATCACACATGGATTGAGATGCTTTTCGAGCACTCATTTATGATAAATTTATTCATCACCATTGATGTAGATTTAGAAACAATTAAGCCCCGATTCGGGGCTTAATTGTTTCTAAATCTAACGAGGAACGCCCTCGTATGACATTAAAGTAAGGTTTTTGACGGTTTTATGTAGTCGTCAATGACCACGCAAAGGGCGCTATGCCCTTTTTTTGTGGGTTTTTAATTATGGCGAAAACTGAGCGATTGAACGACATTGTGGCGCCGGCGGTCGAGGCTGTGGGTTTTGAATTCCTTGGGCTGGAATATATTGCTGCAGGAAAGCATTCTATATTACGTCTCTACATTGATAGCCCGAATGGTATCAATGTAGATGATTGTGCCACAGTGAGTCGTCAGGTTAGTGCGGTCATGGATGTTGAAGATCCAATTTCCAATGAATACCGTTTAGAGGTGTCATCGCCAGGTACAGACAGGCCTTTATTTACAGCGGAACAGTTCGCTGCGTTTATTGGTGAAGATGCACAGATTAAATTATATGGCGCGATAGATGGTCGTCGAAATTTCCGTGGTGAGATTAAAGCAGTCAATGAAGAGAAGATTGAAATTGAAGTTGATGGCGAAACAATATCGTTCGTTATCGAGCAGGTAGAAAAAGCTAATATCATAGCCAAGTGGTAGCAGTTAAATTAATACAAATGATGGGTACAAGAAACGACAAACAGATGAGTTAAAGTACTGGCTTATTAGGCTTGTCATTTAAAAATTTTAGAGGTTTAAAAATGGGCAAAGAAATTAGTAGCAAAGAGATCCTGCTGGTGGTAGAGGCGGTTTCAAATGAAAAGGAAGTTGACAGAGAGGTTATTTTTGAGGCTTTGGAAGCTGCTATTGCTATGGCGACAAAAAAGAAAAATACCGGCGATATAGATGTCCGGGTTGCGATTGATCGAGATACCGGATTTTATGAAACTTTCCGCCGTTGGGAAATTGTAGAAGATAGCGGTGAAGGTCTTGAAAACCCCTATTCGCAGATTGGTCTGGCAGCTGCACAATATGATGATGCGGAACTTGAACTGGGTGATTACGTTGAAGAACCTATCGATTCTATCGAGTTTGGTCGCATTGCAGCGCAAACAGCAAAACAGGTTATTGTACAAAAAGTCCGGGAAGCAGAACGGGCAAAAGTAATTGAGGCATTTGAAGGCCGTGTTGGCGAGCTTATTATGGGTGTGGTGAAACGAAACGCGCGTGAAAATATTATTTTGGATCTAGGTAATAATGCTGAGGCTATTTTACCCAAAGAAGAAATGATTCCCCGAGAATCTTTCAGACCCGGTGATAGAATTAGAGGGTTCCTGAAAGCAGTACGAGAAGAAGTGCGGGGGCCGAGTCTGTTAGTGAGCCGGACTGCACCGGAAATGCTGACCGAATTATTTAGAATCGAAGTGCCTGAAATTGGCGAAACTCTGATTGATATTATGGGTGCTGCCAGAGACGCCGGTTCTCGAGCAAAAATTGCAGTTAAAGCCAACGATAGACGGATTGATCCGGTGGGTGCCTGTGTGGGTATGCGCGGTTCTCGGGTGCAGGCGGTTACCAACGAGTTAGGTGGTGAGCGGGTCGATATTGTGATGTGGGATGAAAACCCGGCACAATTTGTTATTAATGCCATGTCTCCCGCTGAAGTCGCATCACTGGTTGTTGATGAAGATAAACATTCGATGGATATTGCTGTAGAGGAGGATAATCTGGCGCAGGCAATTGGACGAAATGGCCAGAATGTCAGATTGGCCAGCCAATTGACGGGTTGGCAGTTAAACGTCATGTCGATTGATGAGATGGAGCAGAAAAATTCAGATGAAACAGGTTCTTTAGTTGAAACTTTTGTCAAGGAACTGGATATAGATGAAGAGATGTCAGGGGTGCTGGTTGATGAAGGCTTTACCACGATTGAAGAAGTTGCTTATGTCCCACAGAGTGAACTTCTGGAAATAGATGGTTTTGATGAAGCCTTGGTAGAGGAACTGAGAACGCGGGCAAAAAATGCTTTATTAACACGAGCCATAGCCAGCGAAGAAACGTTGGAAAGTAGTCAACCAGCAGATGATTTGCTGAGTATGGAAGGTATGGACAAACACCTCGCTTTGGTTTTGGCCAGTAAAGGTGTACGAACCATGGAAGATTTAGCAGAACAATCGGTAGATGAACTAATCGATATTGAAAAAATGGATGAGGAACGCGCAGCCGAACTCATTATGACGGCTCGTAAACCCTGGTTTGAAGAACAAGAATAGGAGGTAACTTATGTCGAATTTAACTGTCAGTGACCTCGCAAAAGCCGTGGAAACCACTGTTGACAAGTTGATTAAACAACTTAAAGATGCTGGAATAACAGTAAAAAAAGGCAGTGATGATTTAACCAATGAGCAAAAAACGCAATTGTTAAATCATCTACAAACTGCTCATGGTTCAGGCACAGGTGAGCCGAAACGTATCACCTTGAGGCGTTCTGAAAAATCGACTTTAAAAATCAGTTCTGGTGGAAAAAGCTCAACTGTAAAAGTCGAGGTTAGAAAAAAACGAACCTATATTAAACGCTCTACTGTCGAAGCTGAAGAAGCACAAAAAGCCGCAGAAGAACAAGCAGCAGATGACCTGATTGCAAAACAAGCTGAAGAAGCTGCCAAACTTGCAGCAGAAGAAGCGGAACAAGCCGCCCAAAAAGCAGCAGAACAAATGTTGGCTGCCGAAAAAGCCTCGGTAGCTGCCGAAAAAGCGTCAGTCAAAAGCGATAAAGCCTCAGCCGATGAACTTGCAGAAGAAGAAGCAAAAAAGGCAGCACAAAAGCTGGAAGATAAATTGGCAGCACAAAAGCAAGCGACTCAACAAGCCGAAAGAAAAGCAGCAGAAGCTGCGGCAGCTAAAATTCTTGCAGAAGAAGAAGCTAAAAAAGCGGCAGCCACAAAAGCGGCTCAAGAGAAAACAAAAGCTGCGAATGCAGCTAAAGGGAGAGGTAAAAAATCTCGTCGAGGGCGTGATGAATTTGTCGCTGTGGGCCAAAGGCACAAAGCTGGAAGACACAAAAGAAGTCGTGATAATGTCGCCACACCCGATTCCATGCAACACGGCTTCTCCAAACCGACCGCACCGGTTATTCATGAAGTGGGCATTCCTGAGACTATCGCGGTAAGCGAACTTGCTGGTAAAATGAAAGTGAAAGCAGGCGAAGTCATTAAAAAATTGATGGGATTAGGTGTTATGGCAACCATCAATCAGGTACTTGATCAGGAAACAGCATTTTTGCTAGTCGAAGAGATGGGACATAAGCCTTTCACTATCGATCTTGACGCAATAGAAAAAGAGGTTCTGCTTCAGGATGAAGAACATCAGGATGCGGTAAAAAAACCTCGTCCACCGGTGGTCACTATTATGGGCCACGTTGACCATGGTAAAACGTCTTTACTGGATTATATTCGTCAAGCCACGGTAGCCGAAGGTGAAGCGGGTGGCATCACCCAGCATATTGGTGCATATCATGTTGAGACAGAAAAAGGTGTTATTTCTTTTCTGGATACGCCGGGGCATGCTGCCTTTACAGCAATGAGAGCACGTGGTGCGGATGCAACAGATATCGTTATTCTGGTGGTCGCTGCGGATGATGGGGTTATGCCGCAAACTGTTGAGGCGGTACAGCATGCAAAAGCTGCCAAGGTACCGTTAATTATTGCAGTCAACAAAATGGATAAAGAAGCAGCAGATCCTGAACGAGTGAAAAATGAGCTTTCTCAACATGACGTTATCCCGGAAGATTGGGGTGGAGATGTTCAGTTTATTCCCGTATCTGCAAAAACAGGTGCTGGTGTGAGTGACTTGCTGGACGCTATTTCTTTGCAAGCAGAATTATTGGAATTAACAGCACCAGTTGAAGGCCGTGCCTCTGGTATTGTTATTGAAGCCAGATTAGATAAAGGATTAGGGCCGGTTGCCAGCGTACTGATTCAATCAGGAACTTTGAAAAGAGGTGATATTTTGCTGGCCGGATTACATTATGGTCGAGTCAGAGCATTACGGGATGAAAATGGTAAAACAATAGAAGATGCTGGGCCTTCAATGCCGGTTGAAGTCTTGGGTTTATCCGGCGTACCTAATGCTGGCGATGAAGCGACTGTGGTTGTCGATGAACGTAAAGCAAAAGAAGTGGCGCTATTTCGGCATGGAAAATTCCGCGATGCAAAAATTGCTGGACAACAAAAATCCAAACTTGAAAATATGTTCACTGCGATGTCTGAAGGTGAAGTAAGCGAGTTAAATTTATTAATCAAAGCCGATGTTCAAGGTTCTGTTGAGGCGTTGCGTGATTCTTTGACCAAGCTCTCGACCGATGAAGTTCGAGTTAAAATTATATCAAGTGGTGTTGGTGGTATTACAGAAACTGACATCAATCTCGCCGCCGCTTCAAATGCATCGGTAATTGGTTTTAACGTTCGGGCTGATGCTACCGCACGTAAAGCTGTCGATAACATGGGCATTGATTTACGTTATTACAGCATTATTTATGAAGTGGTCGATGAAGTGAAAGCGGCAATGACGGGCATGCTAGCACCTGAATTCAAACAAGAAATCAGTGGTTTGGCCGAAGTGAGAGATGTTTTCCGTTCACCGAAGTTTGGTGCTATTGCAGGTTGTATGGTAGTGGAAGGCTCCATTAAGCGAAATAACCCCATTCGTGTTCTTCGTGACAATGTGGTTATTTTTGAAGGTGAACTAGAGTCACTTCGACGCTTTAAAGACGATGTCAATGAAGTTCGAAATGGCATGGAATGTGGTATCGGGGTTAAAAACTACAATGATGTGAAAGTCGGCGATCAAATCGAAGTCTTTGAAGTAATCGAAGTGAAAAGAACATTGTAGTAAGTCTTGATAAACAGAAGATTTAGAGAATATTATTTTGAGCGATTATAGTCGAACCGAACGCGTTGGTGACCAGATATTGAAAGAGCTGGCACAATGCCTACAACGAGAAATTAGAGATCCCAGATTAGTCGCGGTCACAGTTACTGCGGTAAAA
>CAZKUH010000197.1:0-5127 GCA_964555895.1 uncultured Enterobacterales bacterium | reverse complement strand
ACTTTGGGTCTGTCTTACCAGTCTAAAATTAATATGAGTAAGTTTAAAAATTATGCCGGTTTATTCGCCGAAGGGGGAAATTTTGACATCCCATCAACCTACACTGTAGGTTTTGCCTGGAAAACTTCAAAGTCTTCAACTTTACTTCTCGATTATCAAACAATTAAGTATTCAGAAGTTGCCGCTGTCGGTAATACTATTTCCCCATTATTGAACGGGAGCTGTGTTGATGCACTCAATAACACGCTGTTTGCAGGCAATGTAGCCTCTCCCGCCACGGGTGAAGGCTGTCTCGGAGGCACGCAAGGTGCGGGATTTGGTTGGCGTGATGTTTCAGCCATTAAAATCGGTTATGAATGGAGCTTGGGTGATAACACTTTCCGCCTGGGATACAGCACCAACAGCCAACCCATTAAATCCAGCGAAGTCAACTTCAATCTATTGGCTCCAGGTGTGGTTGAAGACCATTATACCGGAGGATATACCGTAAAAAGTGGTGAAAATGAATGGAGCTTCTTCGTTATGTATGCACCTGAAGTAAAAGTTTCCGGGACTTCGTCTTTTGACCCGGCACAGACTATCAGCTTCAAGATGCATCAATTTGAATTGGGTCTGGACTACAAATTCTAGTTTATTGTGGGCGTTTTAATGAGGTGAGGATTGACTTAATTTTGTGTATCCTCACCTTTCAAACCCATAAAAACAAAATGAATAGAATTTTAAAAATCACGGGTATAACCATATAAGCATTAGTTCTTGGACTTGTATGGCTAAATTTGGAAAGATTAGCTTACATCAACGCAATTAATTATAAACAAATATCTCAAGTTAACATCATGAATATTATATCTCCACAACACGCATTACAAATTCAACAAGCGGGTGCCATCGTCATCGATGTTTGCACACCCGCAGAATTCGGTGATGAACATATTATTAATTCATTTAATAAGCCACTGGATAAAATCAACATACTTATCGGTTCTATAAAAATACTCACCAAGGACAAAAAAGTGCTGTTAACCTGCAGAAAAGGTACTCGAGCAGCCCTGGCTTACGAGCAGTTAAAAGAACTGGATGCAGAGATCAGCGTTATTGATGAAGGTAATTTTGGCTGGAGCAATGCGAGCTTACCTATGTACCGGAATACCAGTTCCCCTTTGAGTATTGAGCGACAAGTCCGGATCGGCGCAGGCAGCATTGGCCTGATCGGTAGTTTACTCGCTTATTTTGTTTCTATTAATTTTATCTTTATTCCAATTATTATCGGTGCGGGGTTGCTCAATGCAGGTTTAACCGCCTGGTGTGGCATGGGTATCCTGCTGTCAAAAATGCCTTGGAACAAAAACGCCCATTGTAAAACCTAAAAATATTTTCTTTAGGTCGGAAGCCTGAGTTCAGTTATTTGTTTACAGTGGCGTTATATTTTAACGTCAATACCCAACAGTGAAGATAAATTATCGGTTTGTTGAAAACTGGAAACTGACTGATAAGCCTGGATTGCTGTCAACTGGCTATTGTTTTGTATTCTCTGGGTGGCATTTAGGGGTATAGCAGGTAAAGTTTGTAGCGCCAATGCAGTTTGCGTTGCTTGGGTCGAAAGCAAGCCATTTTGAACCCGATTGCCTCTTTCACCCTGGCTGAGCAGTTCCTTAGACACTGATGCTTGCAGTTTTTGCTGAGGCAGGTTTCCCCGCTGGCCAAAAACCGTCAATGCCTGTGATGAAATGCCCAATAAGGCCATATTATTATTCCCGAATATCTCTTCCCATGCCACCAAAAAATACAGCTTTCAAGTAGCATAGGTATATAGCGAACCCACGACTATACCCTATTGCGAACATTTTATTAAGTGCGCGTTTTTTTTCCAGCAGTTTTACCATGCATTTTTTTTTGCGCCCGCTCTTTAGTTGTCTCGGCTACTTTATCTCTTAAATAAAGTGGGCTGATATTTTCTGCGTCCAGAGCAGGATATTGTTTTGAATGTGTTAATGCAATTGACCAAGAAGCCCGAGGAAATTGATGAGCTGTGTCTACTGAGAAGTGTATATTGAATTTTTGAAAAAATTCATCAGCATAGACTGACCAGCCAGTGCCAGCACAAACTGTCGCTTCATCAAGTTTATTTTCAGTCAACAGCAGTTTATCCACCGGCGTTACTATCGCCTGGGTTTGAGCAAGTAGTTGAGAATCTCGCAAAGAAAAACATTGCCAGTAAACCTCATTTAGCCGGGCATCCATGGCAATAGCAATCTGCGCCTTGGTAACACCTTCAGCGGTTATTTTTTGTAAGACGCCTTGCGCCTGAATAAGCAAAGAATCCAGCATGATAACCGGTTTTGAAACCGCGTATGCCAAACCCTGTACCACACTGATACCCAGACGAATACCGGTAAAAGCACCAGGGCCTCGATTGACCACGAAACTATCAATATCCGTGAGTTTCAGTTGAGATTGTTGCAATAAAGCATCTACCATGGCTAATACCAATTCACCATGAAGCCGGGGTGCTAACTGGTACTTCTCAAAAAGTATCTCGCCGTTCCAGATAGCCACGGAACATGCTTCGGTGGCGGTATCAATTGCCAATAGATTTTTCATACTTGCGCTTCATTCATCTGTATTTCATCTCCGGCATCTTGGGGTTGTTCATCGTCATCGCGGTTATTTATATGATTAAAAAACTGTCGAACCTTATCTATCTCGCGGGTTCGTTTAAAGGCCGGCAGACTGTTGATAAAATCTTCGCCATAACGTCGGCTGATAATTCTGGGATCAAGCACGGCTAAAACACCTTTATCTGTTTCTGTTCTAATCAATCGTCCCGCACCTTGTTTTAAACTGATAACTGCATCGGGGATCTGAAATACTTGGAAAGGATCTTTGCCTTGTCGACGCAAATATTCCGTTCTTGCCTGAACTACTGGATCAAAGGGTGATGAGAACGGCAAACGGTCTATAATAACCAGACTTAAATTTTCACCCGCAACATCAACACCTTCCCAGAAACTGCTAGTTGCAATCAAGATGGAATTTTTCTGTTGCCGGAACTGATTCAATAAATCGCCCTTGGCCATATCGCCCTGAACCAGCATTGGGAAAGGTAAATGTTGCAACTTTTCTCTGGCAATATTGAGTGCCCGGTAACTGGTCAACAAGACAAAGGCATTCCCTTTACTCATTTCCAGTAAAGGAATAATCATCTCCATGACGGTTTCTGTGGCGTGCTGTAGATTCGGTTCAGGCAGGTAACGGGGCAGATAAAAAAGGGTATTATTTTGATAATCAAACGGACTTTGTAGAATAATTCCACAGGTTTTCACATCGTGTTCATGCAAAGAAAAGGTTTCTAAAAAATTGCTTAGAGTGCCGCCAACACTCAAAGTGGCGGAAGTGAAAATCCACGCACAATCCTCATGCCTTTGCATTAACATTTTCAAATCTTTATTTATTTCCAACGGCGTCTCACTGATGGAAAAAGTTTTGCTAAAAGTTTCAATCCATTTTACGCTGGCTTCATTTATCGGTGTACAGAGTCGATCTATCATTGCGCTAAGTGCCAGTGCACGGTTATAACATAACTCAATGGCGGGTGAGCGACTTTGCTGGCTCTCTAAAACAGGGGTCAAGTTGCTAAAAGTATTTTGTATGTCACCAATAGCCTGGATAACATCATGCCGGTGCTGCCATTTACGCCAGTTTTCCTTAATCCCGCCATCGTGACCAAATAGCAGACGCCAATCTGCAATCTGCTTTTCCAATTCAACAGACAAATCATCCAGTTCTTTACAGTCTTTCAGGTTTTGCACAAATTCAGCTTTAATATCTTTAGCTAAATCCAGAACCTGTCTGGAAGAAAAACGTTCGCCCAGAAAGCTCCGGGCAATTTCCGGCAGTTGATGCGATTCATCAAATATCAACACATCAACCTTCGGCAGTAACTCACCAAAACCATCCTCTTTTAAACTTAAATCTGCAAAAAACAAGTAATGGTTGATAACCACCACATCCGCTTCCATGGCTTTTTTTCTGGCCTTAACGACAAAGCAGTTTTCATAATCAACACATTGATTACCCAAACAATTATCAATACTGCTGGTAATTGTCGGGATCAAGGGTGAATCTTCAGCGAGACCTGAGCCATCAGCCAAATCACCTGTTTTTGTTTCTACAGACCATCTTTTTAGTTGTTGCAACTGGGAAACCAAGGAGCGTGAAGACAACAATCCCTGCATCAGGGTTGATTCCAAACGGTGCAAGCAGAGGTAGTTTGCCCTACCCTTGAGCAAGGCTAATCGGCTCGTTACTTCCATCGCCGCAATCACCAACGGTAGATCTTTATTAAAAAGTTGATCCTGCAGATTTTTAGTACCCGTAGAAATTAAAACTTTTTTCCCACTCAATAGAGCCGGAACCAGATACGCCAGCGTTTTTCCGGTTCCTGTACCCGCTTCCACCGCCAGCCTGCCCTGAATGGCGATACAACTTTCCACAGCAGTAGCCATTTTCTGCTGTACTTCACGAGTTTGATAGTTAGACAACAGTTGAGCAAATGGTCCGTCTGCAGAAAGTATCCACTCACTCTCACTTTCTTTAGTTACATCAGTTGCATCAGCTTGCATAATCTGCGTTAACTCGGCCAGATTTGTTTGCCAAGTGCGGTAAACTTTCTCACCGTCATGGCACCTCTGGCATTCTTGGATTTTTTATTAATGATATCTTCGAGATCGTGCCGATCAGCAGCATGAATAGAAATAGGCGCATAATTTTCATCAAAAAGTACCAGATAGATGGAATCCCACAAGCCTTTATCATTGAGTTGACCTATTCTTTGATTCATTTTAGAGGGATCAAAAATAACCCGGCCCTTAATTTGTATTTTGTGCGAGCCTTTTACCGCATCAACACCTGCTTGAATTTCTTCTGGCTTGGTTAAATTCAATAGTTTTGCCGCGTCATATTGTGCCAGATCCGCACTGACAGGTAATGTTTGCCCTGTGGTACGACGGTATTCAGCCGCCAACCTTCTGGTTTCAGACATTAACTTGTCCAGATCGTAAATTGACATAGTAAAGACCAGATAAGACAAAACAACAGTGTAACTGTTATGACTTAAAAATAACATAT
>CAZKUH010000196.1:0-5146 GCA_964555895.1 uncultured Enterobacterales bacterium | reverse complement strand
AGCATGGCGTCAATGCCGATACCTTGTTTTGGCAATGGTGTATTTAACTTTTTGCGCCAAGTGTTCTCAGGATGTAAAGCATCCCGGTGTTCGAACTTTAGAAATTGATCAAGGCTTGCGCCCAATTTTTGGAGGTATTGTTCCAGATGTGCTGTTTCTGCTTGTTCTTTATTCATGTTACCCACTTTAAAGGTGTTATTTATATCCGTACTACCTGAAACCGACATTCTCAGGTGGTACGGGTATATATCTTAATAAAATAAGATTTTTAGGTCATTTTTTATTATAGCAATCTCAATATATTGAAACCAGAAATAAAAGCCGGTCGACCACCGAGTCCGTACTATTAACCGTATTTTTCAACTTTAAAGTTTCATTTATTCAGGTCAGTTGTAGTAATTTCATTGAAAAGTGTAGTGGTGTTTAATATGAAAAGTTCATATTAAAAGATGAACTTGGTTAAAAAATAACCTATACTTAGTGTCACAGGTGTGTTTTTACTGGGTAAAAACACGGATTTCCCGACCTGGGTCGTATATTAACAAAGAGAGGTGTACCGTGAATGTATCAGGTACTTCAGCCAATGGTTTGCAAGCATTTCAGAATGCTCAGCAGCGAGTTTCAAATGCCGCAGGAAGAATAGCGAACAACACTAGAGGAAATTCTAGTACTAATGATTTAGCCAAAGCCGTGGTGGATTTAAAGCAGGGTGAGCTTCAGGCACGCGCAGCGGTTAAAGTGATCAAGACAGAGAACCAGACAATCGGTAGTTTACTCAATATCAAAGCATAGTTAGTCTTTACTAACTTTGGCTAGATATGATTCGCTTTTGATATGATTGCCGCTCCAGTTGTTCAGCAACCCATTCCAGTGACGGTGCAATCGCAATTGCCCGTTGAGTCCATTCGTGCCGACAATCAGCAGGTTCCACCTGTTCCACAACCTTCTCAATTATTTCAGTCACCAGCTAAGCGACAAGTTTCAGCAGAAAAAACAACCAATTCAAACATTAATTCAACTGACAGCCAGAATGCCGATGCAGCTACCGGGAGTGCTGAGGCAAAAATAGGTAATGGCAAACAGTCATCTGATGGTAATACCGGCTCTAAACAATCACAGTCTCAATCAAATAGTAAAGCAGAAGATATTCAACGTCAGCAGGCCATTCAGCAGGAAATTAGTCAATTATCCACCATTGATAGAAAAGTCAGGGCTCACGAAACCGCACATGCTTCAGTGGGTGGACAATTGGCAGGCGCCCCACAATTCAGTTACAAAAAAGGTCCCAATGGGGTTTTGTACGCGGTCGCTGGCGAAGTTTCTATCAGTACTTCCGAGGTTCCGGGCGATCCCAAAGAAACATTAGCTCGTTTGGAACAAGTGATACGGGCCGCGTTAGCGCCAGCACAACCATCACCTCAAGATATTAGCGTTGCCTCAAATGCTGCATCCAGTGCCGCCCAAATACGCGCTGAACTGGCTATAAGTAACAATAAGCAATCAAATGAGGGTACCAGTACAAATGATGGGGTCAAAACCACAGAAAGTAATATTAGCAAAAGTGGGGGACTTATTGCGGGGAAAACTTTCAGTCAAATACTTGCTGATAAATTACAAAATACCGGGGCATTGGACAATTCCAATACCGGCACTAGTCTTCTATTAGCCAAAGCCTGAAAATAACCAACAAAAATCGGCAGCGACACAGTTATCTGGTATTATCCCACCTATTATAAATATAATATTCTTTACTGGGTTATCTCTTGGAAAAAATGCAACGTTCCTTTTTGAAATGGGCGGGTGGCAAAGTTGCTCTAGTGCCCCGTATCAAAAAAATATTACCAGAAGGTAAACGTTTGATTGAACCCTTTTTGGGCTCAGGCGCGCTTTTTTTAAATAGTGATTATGACGAATACCTGCTGGCAGATATTAACCCGGATTTGATTAACCTTTTTTTGTATTTAAAACAAGGAAGGGATCATTTCATCCAGTTAGCTAGCGAATATTTTACAGAGAAATACAATGATTCGGTTGAATATTACGCAATTCGAGAACACTTTAATTCACTAAAACCTGGTGAGGAAAGAGCTGCATTATTTTTGTATTTAAATCGCCATGGTTTCAATGGGCTTTGCCGTTATAACTTGAAAGGGATCTATAATGTACCTTTTGGGCGGTATAAAAAACCTTATTTTCCTGTGAAAGAGATGGAGTTTTTCCTGGGAAAAGCCAACAAGGCCACCATTGTTTGTGAAGATTTTAGAAGCCTTATGTCAAAAGCAAAACAAGGTGATGTTATTTATTGTGATCCACCTTATGTGCCGGTGAGTGAGACTGCCTTTTTTACTAGCTATGCCAAGCAGTCTTTTACGCCGCAATGTCAGCAGGATCTTGCTGAGTGTGCCCAGCGGTTATCACAAAAAGGCATACAAGTTTTAATTTCCAATCATGATAATGCCATTACCCGAAACCTGTATGAGGCTGCTGAAATTTATAGTTTTGAGGTGCAAAGGCACATTTCCAGTGATGTTGCTAACCGCAACAAAGTAAAAGAGTTATTAGCATTTTACGCTAATCAATGAAAAGTAACCAAGAAACTGTTTACCAAAGTCCGTTTATTAAAGACCAGAATTATCCAATACAATACTCACGACCTCAACCAACGTAAAGATAAAAATGGCAACCAGTATAAGGCCAATGACGATAAAATTGGTGGCGCTACCTTGAGCAAAATCTCGTTCCAGATTCTCTTTACTTTGCACACCCAACAGCGCGCGAATCGTGCTAAAAAACATTTGGAAAAATGTTAATTTTTTAGGAGCCGTAGTGGACTTGGATGATGACGAGTCTGTCGACTGCTCATGGTCTTGATCCGAGTCTGGTTTGGAGTCACTCATAACAGTTATTTGAAGCAGGTAAAGAGAATCAATTGTAACTAAAGTTGAGGTTACAAGCCAATTAATTCAAGCAGATCCAAAAAATGCAAGCTGGGTGCACGGTGAGTCCCCGTTAACCAGTCGAGCCATGATATTTCTTTTCTTTTAGTACTCGCAGTGCTTGTGGCTCCAGCCTTTTTTTTATCACATTTGGCATCCATTTTAGATTTCTGTGATAGATTTGGTTGGCTACTCGCCGTTGCGCCGGTACTATTTGTAGAGGAATAGGTTGTAGTGGAAATGATGGTCTGGATCTGCATGGCATCAATCAGCGCGCTGTAACGTCTGGAGTCGGCAGCAGGTGAAAGCGCAAAAGAGGAGATAAAAAGAATGGTCAAAGCGACAGTCAAGCTAATGAATTTCTTGGTGATTTTAGACATATTTACCTCCTTTTTATAATGATTGCTTAATCTTGTCAATTTTATCTGAAAACAACACCGAGCCGATTATAACCGTATGGAGAATATTAAGCTGTTTTTATTTGTAAGATAATGTGTCTAATGTGTCTAATGGTTCTAATGTGAATGCCTAGATAACCTCGGCTGCCCTTATCCCGAGTTGAGGTTAGATAGCTTTGACTAGTAAATTAAAGGAAAATTTTGTTGTCATCGGCTCGGTTATACCATCATAAAGATAGCTTTCATTTATTCGAATAGCGCTTTCGATTGCTCGCATCATAAGAGAACATATTGCCTATTTCCAAGGCGACTTCCAACGCTTGCTCTGCATTTAACCTGGGATCTACAGCAGAGCGATAGTCTCGGTGGAGATCGATTTCCTGTAAATTACTGGCACCGCCTAAACATTCAGTGACCGGGTCGCCGGTAAGTTCCAGATGGACGCCCCCCAATCGACTGTCAAGTTGTTGATGTAATTGAAAAGCGTATTCGAGCTCAAGGATGATATCTTTAAAATGACGGGTCTTATGGCCTTGAGAAGTTTGTTGGGTATTGCCATGCATGGGATCACAGATCCACAATGGTTGATAATGCATGGATTTTAATTTTTTAATAAGCAGTGGTAGGTTCTGTTTTATATTTTTAACACCGAAGCGATGAATGAGAGATAACCTTCCCGGTTCATTGTCCGGATCTAATGTTTTTATCAAACGTTCCAACTCACTGGCATGCATATTTGCACCAACTTTCAGGGCAATGGGGTTGGCAATACCTCGCATATATTCAATATGACCACTATCAACATAGGCAGTACGCATACCGATCCAGGGGTAATGGGTAGAAAGATTGTACCATTTACCATTTATTTTCCGTGTTAAAGCCGATTCGTAATGTAGCAACAATGCCTCATGGCAGGTGAAAAATTCAATTCTATCAATATTTTGCGTGGATTCACCGCTGATAGATTCCATTAATTCAATGCTATTTTGAATATGAGCCACCTTGTCCTGATATTTTTGAATGCCAGGACCTGTTGATGATTTCAGGTATGACATTTGCCATTGCTCAGGGCGGTGAAGATCAGCAAAACCACTATCCATTAATGCGCGAATATAATTTAAAGTTAACGAAGCCAGCCCGTATCCCTGAAGCATTTTTGCCGGATCGGCGGCTCTTGATTTCTGAGTAAAGTCAATCTCGTTAATCAAGTCGCCCCGATAACAGGGCAAGGTTTCACCTTGTCGAGTTTCAAAAGCTGTCGATCGCGGTTTGGCGTATTGACCGGCCATACGACCAATACGGGTGATGGGTAATTTTAAGTCCTGCACCAAAACCAGACTCATTTGCAGTAAAATTTTTAGTTTATTGGTAATTTTTTCGTCATTACATTCTGCAAAGGACTCAGCACAATCACCCCCTTGAAGAATAAATCTTTTACCAGCGGCGGCTTCTGCTAACTGTTGTTTCAGGCTTTCGATCTCGGCAGCGGTAACCAGTGGAGGCAGTCTACCCAGCTCTTTACAAACACGGGCAAGTTCAGCTTGATCCGCGTATTCAGGTTGCTGTCTGGTTGTTTTTTGCTGCCAAAGCCTAGGTGTCCAGTTTTCCGTAGAGTCTTGCATAAATAGTTACAAAATCGGTTTCATAAGAAAGACCATTTTACTGCCTGGAGTCAATATTGCCAAGGACTGGATTTAGCGGGCTATTTAGCAGGTTATAGTGCAACAAATTTATCAAGCTTGTGCATCCAGCAACTTCAATCATAATGAGTTTTGCATCAGTGTCGTCAAAAGCAAAGTACCAACTATTTAA
>CAZKUH010000195.1:0-5147 GCA_964555895.1 uncultured Enterobacterales bacterium | reverse complement strand
TCTCATATTTTAAAAACTAAATAAAATAAATGGAGACATCAATGTCTACTCTACACTGTTGAATAATTCTATTTACAGATTCAAATGTAAACTTTATAATTATGTTAGTTTTTCTCTAAATTTGTTAACCAGTGTGCAGAATTTATTTTTTGAAAAAATTGAGAGACTTTGTACATCAAATAGGATGATTAATGATTAAAATATCCATTTTGGCTGGTGCTTGAATGGATACGGCATGATGCTTGAATGATGGGGCTACTCACCTAAACTTGAATTATAGGCTTGTTTAGTAGTTTTTTGTTAAATTTCTAATGGGTGTCCCACGAGTTTTTTATTACAGCAGTAATTGTAAAAAGTGTTTTTAGATACGCCGGATTGTTTAGCAATACTTGATATAAGATCTGGCGAAAACGGTGATAGGTGAGCAGAAATGGTTACTCTTAAGCGTATTCCATTGATTGTTTTCCTCCACTGAACATGTGAAGTTGACTTCTTTTTCCCTTCAACAAACCCCATTCTTTTCAAGGCTGAAACAACCTCTTTGTATTTCAGTGGGCGTTTCTTCCCTGAAAACAAATCTTTTTTAACTCTAGTGAGAGTGAATTAAAGACGTTGGTATAGTTTTTCCAATGTCAATTTTGCAAAAATTCTTAGCTCTGTGGAACGAGTTCAGAAGTTTGAACCCGTGATACTTTATTCTCTGATGTAAAGGGGCTTTTCTAGATATTAGCTGGGTAGCGTAATTTTTATCTTCTCCCTCCGTTATATCATAAAGAAATTCATCCACTATTTCTTTAAGAGATTCAGTAGCTTGTTTACAACTATCTGCCTGTGCAGCTAAACATAAATCTATGCAAACAGCAGTCCATTGACCATTTTTTAGTTCTGCATAACAACGCAGTTTTATTTGCTTTGATTTCATTATGTCCATCTCAATTAAATCGGGGGCGATCATACATCTTGTTGATGCCTTAAACAACACCATAGGTAAATTTTCATTTAGAGTCAAATAGTAAGTGTATCAATAAGTTATAAAAGCTACTTACTCACCTAGTAATATGAGGATATATAGACTAAAAGGTTGCAATCTTGAGATGAAAATTAATTATTCATCACTTCCTTAATCCCGTAATCTTCGGGATCATAATTCGCTAATTCGTGAAGGGATTCCCAGATATCGGCTTTTAGCAGTTCCTGTATCTTAGCTTGAATATTAATTCCTACCAGCTAAGTGCTAGTTTTGTGGGCATGGAAAACATTTTCGCTTTATATGAGCCGATTAAGTCTGATCATACTGTTTCCACGGTTTCTGCCGGTTAGCAGCAATTGTTCTGCGTATGAAAGCTTATTCTAAACAAAGATAGATGTATCCTAAAATACACACCTTTGATGATGGGTACTTGATTTGAGAGTCGGGATCAAGATAGATTGGTCGTCGTATATTTGAGAGGGGGCATTGTAGGTGAATCAGAAAAGTTTGAAGCGACTCATTGCTTGGCAGGGTAAAGCCGCAATACTTCCAGGTCTTGGTATTTTTTATGGTGTGGCTGGAGATAACTGCGAGCATAGACATTGGGCGCATCAACTTAGCATCGGCCTGGATGATGAGGTTATGATGTTTGCCAATGGGAATTTGTTAGCAGCTGCGGCTATCTTCGTGAGTGCCGATTTACCTCACCGCATCAGTCCTGGCAAAGTGTTGTCAGTGTATATTGAACCGAAAACACCATTAGCAGAATCCCTGATAGATCGTCTTGGCAAAAAAACCGGGATGATGGTGCTGCCAAAAGCATTGAAGCTACTTCTCCATCGATGTTTTTTGAGTGATAATAATCTTGAGCAAGGGGCGATTGAATTTCAGCGGGCGCTAACCAATATCGATTCTGCAAAAATTGGCGAACGTTCCAGAAAGGTCATTGCCTCACTACAAAATATACTTACCGAGGGTAAGGATATAAACAGGTATGAACTGGCACAATTGGTGGATCTTTCTCCCAGTCGTTTTTCTCACTGGTTTAAAGAGGATACTGGGATGTCTTTTCGTAGTTACAGAAAATGGTTACATCTGATGCGAGGCATTCGCGTGGTTTTACAGGGAGAAAGCCTGAGTGCAGCAGCTTATGATGCCAGTTTTGCTGATCAGGCTCATTTCAGTCGCACTTTCAAGAAAGCTTTTGGTGTCTCACTAACCTTGGCTCTGTCAGGATTGACTCAAGATAAAATAATTCTCCGTTAGCTGTTTTGTTCAAGCCACTGGGAAAAGTAGTCATTATAGTCTTTATTCAGCGTTGGGCTGGTTAACAAGATATTGATAGGGAATCAAAAAAATGCCACAAAATCCACCAGATTACATACCGGCGCTTCGCTACCCGGTGTTGACGATTTTTTATGATCGTGTCATCGCGGCAACGACCCGGGAAAAAACATTTAAGCACAAACTTATTCAACAGGCAGATATTCACCCTGGGCATGAGGTTGTTGACGTCGGTTGTGGTACAGGGACACTCGCGCTCTGGATAAAAAAACGGCATCCTGAAGTGGAAATTTTCGGCTTGGATGGTGACCAGAATATTCTAGCCATTGCTCGCAAAAAAGCGATGACTCAAGCACTGTCGATGACTTTCGAGCAAGGATTATCTTATGATATGCCATTCAACGGCAATCGTTTTGACCGTTGTTTCTCCAGCCTTTTCTTTCACCATCTTACCTTAGCGCGCAAGGAAGACACATTCCGGGAAATACATCGAATTCTCAAAATTGGTGGAGAACTTCACCTTGCTGACTGGGGTAAGCCAACTAGTATTCTCATGCGCAGTCTATTTTTTCTGGTGCAATTATTGGATGGTTTCAAGACCACCACCGATAATATCCAAGGTGTTTTGCCAGTTCTGATGAAGAAAGTTGGCTTTAGAACGGTACGAGTAATCGAGGAAATTCCGACCATGTTCGGCACCATGACGTTGTATAGTGCTAAGAAATGATAAGCAAAAGTGCAACTTTAATTCTGTTAATTAAGTATTTGTAAACTGTCAATAACCGAGGACGGGAGCTAACCAACGTTCGCATTCTGCCAAAGGGAGTGATTTTCGTAGCGCGTAATCTTCAACCTGATCTTTGGTTATTTTACCGATGCCGAAATATCTGGCTTGCGGATGGGAAAAATACCACCCTGAAACTGCCGCAGTTGGTGTCATGGCAAATGAATCGGTCAATACTAGCCCAATATTTTCATCTGGTTTTAAAAGTTGCCACAAACTGGCTTTTTCGGTGTGATCCGGACAGGCCGGGTATCCTGGGGCAGGTCTTATTCCTTGGTATTTTTCTTTGATAATGTCTTCGTTGGAATAATTTTCCTCAGGACAATAACCCCAATGGATTTTACGAACATTTTCGTGCATTTGTTCTGCCAGTGCTTCGGCTAATCTGTCGGCGAGGGCTTTTAGCATGATGATGGAATAATCATCATGCTCCTGTTCAAATCGTTGGATCTGTTTTTCAATACCAATACCGGCGGTGACTGCAAAAGCGCCGAGGTAATCATGAATTATTTTTTTTCTGTTGTTATTCTCCGGTGCAATAAAGTCACTTAAGCAGTAGTTGGTTTTGGTATTTTCACGGTCGCTTTGTTGACGAATATGGTGCAAGCGAAGACGTTCTTGTTGACGTGAATTATCGTGATAGATAATGAGATCATCGTCTGTGGCATTGGCTGCAAAAAAACCGATGACTGCTTTGGCTGTGAGCCATTTTTCAACTACAATTTTCTCTAGCATCTGATGGGCATCAGCATAGATTTTTGTTGCCGCTTCGCCGACTATTTCATCTTCAAGAATTCTGGGGTATTTGCCCGCCAATTCCCATGAACGAAAAAAGGGTGTCCAGTCGATTCGTTGGATTAATTCTTCCAGAGGGTAGTCGTTAAATATTTTCAAACCTAGAAAAGATGGGGCGGGGGGCTTGTATTGAGACCAGTCAATTTGCGCTTTATTTTTTCTTGCTTGAGCCAATGTTCGAAGTTTTCTTTTTTGTTGTCGATGGGCAAAATTCTCTCTAAGTTGCTGGTATTCTGTGGCTATTTCATGCTGAAATTGTTTCTGTTCGGTCGCAATCAAACGACTTGCCACACCGACAGCTCTGGAGGCATCGGGGACATAAACAACAATATTTTCATAATTCGGAGAAATTTTAACCGCAGTATGCATTTTTGAAGTCGTGGCACCACCTATCATCAAAGGCAGCGTAAAATTTTGTCTTTGCATTTCCTTGGCCACATGGACCATTTCGTCGAGAGACGGGGTAATAAGGCCAGAGAGACCAATAATGTCACAGTGATGATCTTTAGCTGCCTGAAGAATTTTTTCACAAGAAACCATCACCCCCAGATCGATAACTTCAAAACTATTACATTGCAATACCACTGAAACAATGTTTTTGCCAATATCATGTACATCACCTTTCACTGTCGCCATCAAAATCTTGCCATTACTTTTTAACGATTCTCCCGATAATTTTTTCTCCTGTTCAATAAAGGGGAAGAGATAAGCTACAGCTTTTTTCATCACCCGGGCAGATTTTACCACCTGGGGGAGAAACATTTTACCGTTGCCAAACAGATCGCCGACGATATTCATGCCGTCCATTAAGGGGCCTTCGATGACGTCAATGGCACGAGTTGCCTGCGATCTGAATTCTTCGGTATCCTTTTCAATAAACTCATTAATACCGTTGACCAGTGCGTGTTCAATTCTTTGGGCTATCGGCAGTTGCCGCCATTCGTCATTTTTTTGTTTAACTTCAGTGACAGACGTGCCTAAATATTGTGCAGCGATAGTGAGAAGATTTTCAGTGGCATCATCTGATAGATTTAATACTACGGCCTCGACCGCCTGTTTTAATGGCTGGGGAATATCATCATAAATGGCCAATTGACCCGCATTCACAATGCCCATATTCATGCCATTTTTGATAGCGTGAAATAAAAAAACTGCGTGTATTGCTTCACGCACCATGTTATTGCCACGAAAAGAAAATGAGACATTGGATACGCCGCCTGAAATCAAGGCATAGGGTAGTTTAGTGCTTATTTTTTTGCTGGCATTAATGAAATCCAGGGCATAATTGTTATGTTCTTCGATGCCAGTAGCGAT
>CAZKUH010000194.1:0-5173 GCA_964555895.1 uncultured Enterobacterales bacterium | reverse complement strand
CTACCCCTCGGATCGGCAATACGAGGATCAAACGCTGCGCCTGGAGAAAAATCGTTTTGGTGCGCAGTAAATGAAGGATCTCGATCGAACAGATTTTTAATACCAAAAATGAGTCTTAAATCTTCAAAGCCATCATAGCGACTACTGAAATTAAAGATATTGTAGCTATGTACGTTGGGATCATAAAATTTTGGTCTGATAACACCGGCTTTGACACCAACAGGCACTTCATCCAGATAACTTGAACGGAAGATTTCCGTTAAACTATGCCTCCAATCACCCTTGGTAAAGCTGAAGTTGATGCTATGTTTCCAGCGTAACGCCAGATTTCGGCGACTATATTTACCAACCAGATTATCACCATACTCCAGATTTGAGCGCAGTTTGCTTCGATCCTGGATCAGATATACTCCATTGAAATAGATATCCCATCTGCCACCGTACATGTCCCCGTGAGTTAATAAGCCAACTTCTACACCACTGGTGACACGTTGCCCTGCATTGACCCAACGATTATCGATAGCCGTAATCAAGCCATTAGAGTCCCGGATAAAGTTGGACTGGAAAATTTGATAATTATCTATTAATGTCCCCAAGCCTGGTAATTGAATAGTACCTTCTTTACGAATTTTCCACCAATCAACATTAAAACTGAATTCTGTCGTTGGTGCCCAAACCATTCCCCAACTGGACTGTGTTGATTCTTCCGGATTCAAATCTCTTTTACCGCCCTGAATAATAACGGGCTGGATGCTGTCACAACCTGGGCCGCTACTCACCACCCCAGAAGCACAGGTCGAAGGGTCAACCATATCGAGACCAGTAAAGGCTTCTTCTCTGCGGCCATCAAATAGTTGATTGAATGAAGGTACACGAAAACCAGTGCTATACGCTCCACGGAAAAGAATTTCATCAAACGGGGTATATTTAAAGGATAATTTTGGATTGGTAGTCCCTCCAAAACCATCATAATCATCATAACGAACCGCGAGTGTGGTTTCAAAATCTTCAGTCCACGGTAATAAAGTTTCGAAATAGACAGCTTTAATATCTCGTGTGGCCTTTGGCAAAATATTGGATTGATCAAATGGCGCACCATAAATTCTGTCTTGTGCACCTACCGCTCGTCGATCACCATTAAACTCAAATTCTTCCCGACGAATATCAATACCCGCTGCAACCTGAATTTCACCACCAGAAAGATCATAACCAGTCGGGCCAGAAATGGAAGCATCCAGTGTCGTCATGGTCGATTTGCCACTAAATAATGTGGTACCTGTGGCGTCAGCAGCATTCAATAAATCCAGTCCACCTTGCAACTGTGAAACGCCCGGCATCAAAAATGGATCGAGTAAACCACTGCCAAGTGCTGTCGCTAATCCTGATTGAAAATAATAACCGCCTTTGAGATGGGAGCGCCCTTCACTGGAAGCATAGGAGAAGCCCGTCTTGTAATCCCAGTCCTTCCAGCTACCATTGACCCCCACTAAAATTCGGGATGCATCGGTAGTGGTTTCAATCTGCCTTGGTCCACAATCCACACAACGCCAGCGATAGGCTATGGGCGCGCCAATATTTAACTGGCCAGCGCCAAAATAACCGGATAAAGCATCAACAATGGTTTGATAATTAGCGCCCGTGCTGGGATACCAGTTACCATAGAAATTCCAGGGCGTTACCTGAACCGGCTCAAACACTTTATCAGCAGTCACTTTAGACGCAACTACTTCAGCAAAGGCTTCGGTATTGTTATTTATTTTATAGGATAAGCGAGAGACCACATTATAGGAATCCACTGGTTGTTGTAGTACAGAAGCCCTCGGATAATCATAAGCACAGGCAAACTCACTGGTAGGAGAATTCCACAACTGGAAGTCATAAGGGCCTTGATTAGGAAATATATTACAACCCGGTCCGCCTGGAAGATTGAGAATATTAATTACTGCAGCTTCCTGACCGGTATTGGGATCGATTAAACCGCCACCAATCAAGTTGTAATGTGAACTATTTGGGTCGTTGGGATTTCTCCAACGATCATTAATTGAGCCAAATTGAGGGCCACGTGTATCAGGTGACAGCCCTCTCAAGGGTTGAAAAGTATTGGTGAAATCGCGTTGATCGCCTCTCAATATCTTATTTTGACGAATTGACAACGTAGTCAGCCAATTAAAACCGTCATTATCAATATCACCAAAACCACCCATGACAGTAACACGGTTTATGTTACCACCACCGGCTTGGGTTATATCGGTATATGCTGAAGCCTGAATACCCTGATAATCTTGTCGGGTGATAAAGTTAATCACCCCCCCAATAGCGTCTGTACCATAAATTGCTGAAGCACCATCTCGTAATATTTCCACCCGTTCAATGGCTGCAAATGGAATAGAATTAAGATCAACCGCTCGGCCTTTCATGCCATGTGTTGCAACGCGTCGACCATTTAATAGCACCAGTGTTGAACTGGCGCCCTGCCCACGGAGGTTAGCACCAGAAAATCCATTGTTACCTCGATTATCAGCATTGGTAATACCGACATTACTCGCCAGATTATCGGTAGAATTTGCCGTTATATTGAGTTGTAACATCAACTGTTCGGCAGAAACAATACCCTCAGCCTGTATCTCATCCCTGGTTATTACGGTGACAGGTAAGGCGCCCTCACCTTTAGTACGTTTAATTCTGGAACCCGTAACAATAACCTTTTCGCCTCGTTCCACATCATTGCCATCTTTATTTTTATCTTTATCTGCAGCAAAAGAAGGCATAGGCAAGGATAAAATACCTGCAATTAACACAGCCGTTTTGGAATACTTAAACCTTTTCATTTGACTCCCCCAATTATGGTTATCGTAATTTATTACGTTTTTATTATCTTCAAGCATTTCAAAAAAGGATTAAATTCCACTGAAATACCATCATCGTAATCTTTATACACTACTTTGGAATAAATTAACACTTTAAATTTGATTAAAAATAATTTATTATTCCTAGCGCTGTACATTGGAAAGTTTTACTAAAACTGACAAACAGAATAATCGGGCGTAGTATTCATCCGAACACAGACATCTTTATTTGTTTTCTTGTAAAACCAGGGATAATGAGGAAACTGTGTAATTGTTAGATCACTAGATTGCGGGTCTATATTTACCTGGCAAACAATCACATGAGGATAATATGGCAATTAAAATTAACCAGCCCCGATATGCTTTGCATTTTTTAGGTGTCGCTATTTTAGGCTTGTTCGCCTTGAGTTTTTCTATGCAAAACACCGCAAAAAATATTGCCGGTTATTCTTCCGATGTTATAGGTGTGACGGAAACTATGTTAAATGCACAGTATTGGCAAAATAAACTTTCTCAAGCGAACAAGGTTATTCTGACCCCTGAGCAAATATCTGTGCAAAATCAGCAGTTATTTGCGCAGAACAAAAATATGCAGCTTGTTTCCCAGTATCCGAATTCGCTTACTAAAAAAGCAATTTATTCTAAAATTAAAGCGATAAGTAAAGTCACCGACGCGAAACGATTTAACAGTCAGGGGAGATTACTCACGGATAAAGACTGGAAAAAGTACCTGCAATCGTTGAATTTAAATAGTTTGCGACAAACCAATCAGCTCAGTTTTGGTATTATCATTAAAAGAACAAATATGCGAACTTTCCCGACTTCAGACAAGGTTTATAAAACAGCCAACAACATCAATATTGACAGATTTCAGGAAACTGCGCTTTTTCCGACTCAACTTGTCGCATTGTTGCATGAAAGTAAAGACAAAAAGTGGTATTTTGCGGTTTCCTATAACTATGCCGCCTGGGTAAAAAAAGATGCCGTTGCTCTGGGTGACAAAGATCAACTCGTCAGCTATAAAAACACCACTGACTTTCTGCTCGTCACTGGCAGTAAAATTTTCACCTCTTATAATCCTTATCAACCTCAGGTTTCACAAATACAACTAGAAATGGGCGTTAGATTGCCATTAGTACCTGCGAATGAAGTACCAACCAATGTCGGCGGACAAAACACTTTTGCCAGTTTTGTGGTTTCATTTCCAACCAGAAATCGCCAGGGAAAAGTCAAATTTGAATACGCATTAATTCCAAGGAATGCTGATGTTCATCGAGGATTCCTACCGTTTACCAAGAAAAATTTAATTGCTCAGGCTTTCAAATTTTTAGGTGAAAGATATGGGTGGGGACATTCATTTAATGGCCGGGATTGCACAGGTTTTGTGGGTGAAATTTACAAGAGTTTTGGTATATTAATGACAAGAAATACTGGACAACAAGCTAAAAGTCAACTGGGCCAAAATATTACCTTCAACAAAAAAACCAATACCAAAAAAAGACGACAAGTAATATTATCACTTGAAGTTGGAGATTTAATTTATATTCCAGGTCACGTGATGATGGTATTAGGGTTCGACCAAGAAAAGCCTTATATCATCCATGATGTATCAGGTTTTGCCTACTTTAATAAACAAGGTGAATATTATAAAAGTATTCTGAACGGAGTTTCAGTTACACCATTTTTACCGCTGCAATTATCAAAAAAAAATTCCTACTTAGATCGTGTGTATAACATTAAAAAAATAAAATAGTGGAAAATAAAAATGAAAATCACTGATATTAAATTTGCCATGCTTAAAGTACCGTTGGTAACACCCTTTAAAACTGCATTACGATCTGTTAACGAGATTGAAGATGTTATCATCATTGTGGAAACAGATACTGGTCAAATTGGTTATGGCGGTGCACCAGCCACTGCGGCAATCACCGGAGATACTCATGGTTCAATTATTGAGGCAATCAGGGTCGTAATTAAACCTCATCTTATTGGAAAAGATATTGCAAACATTAATGAGCTCACTGAAATAATACAATTATCTATTGTAAAAAACTATAGTGCAAAAGCTGCATTGGAAATTGCCTTATACGATCTATTTGCTCAGCTTTATAATGCTCCACTTTATAAAATTCTTGGCGGCGGCGAGCCAACACTTTCGACAGATATTACTATCAGTGTTGATTATATTGATAAGATGGTTGCTGATTCAAAAAAAGCAGTCGAGATGGGTTTTGATACTTTAAAAGTTAAAGTGGGCAAGGATATTGGACTGGATATTGAGCGAATTAAAGCAAGAACACGGTTTACAGTTGCATTACTCACACCTG
>CAZKUH010000193.1:0-5175 GCA_964555895.1 uncultured Enterobacterales bacterium | reverse complement strand
TGGCGGATGAAGCCAAGGCAAAGTTTGATATTATTGGTGTGCGTATGGTGCATAGAGTGGCAACTGTGCATGCGGGTGAACAAATTGTGTTGATTGTGGTGGGTGCAGAGCATAGAAAGGCTGCGTTTGAGGCGTGTGAGTGGTTGATTGATGAGCTTAAAAAACGTGTGCCGATTTGGAAGAAAGAAGTGACACCGACAGGTGAATCTTGGGTAACACAACACCCTTAAAGGGGAAGGTAGTATAATGGTAGAAGTTGGCACAACACTAGCAAACAAATATGAGCTTATTGAGGAACTATCATCAACACCTTCAAGCATAGTATTTATTGCAAAAAATAAAAACCAATCGAACAGCGAAGACTATGTTGTAAAAGTTGTTCCCGAATCCAAACAAGATCAACACGGTATTTATGAAAATGAAGTAAGGATGCTGAAAGAGATTCAACACTCAAACATAGTCAAGCTTTTAGACACTGGAAGATGTCCAGAATATGATGTGTTTTATATGGTCATGCCATACATTGATGGAACACACTTTGATGATTGGTGCCGAAGCGATGCAGAGGGTGAATATGATCGTTTGTGTTGCAGTATAAAGACAAGCTTTAAACTTTTAGACGCTTTGGAACTTCTACATCAAAAAGGTTTTATACATAAAGATATTAAGCCATCCAATATTTTGGTAGAAGAGGATGGCGAGCCTTACCTTCTAGATTTTGGCATTAGCAGAGCTGTTGAAACATTGACAACACAATCACAGCATTATTCTCCTGCCTATTTCTCTCCTGAAGAGATTAATCGTGATGAAGTCACCGCTACAACCGATATTTATAAACTTGGTATTACTTTGATTGAGTCGGCATTGGAAGAAGATAATGCAAAAGCATTTCAGAATAACGGCTTATCACTTGAACATGCAATTAAACAGGTTTCAAGTGATGATGAAACAGTTCAAAATATTCTTATTCAGATGACAGCAGTAGATGTGAGTGAGCGATACCAGAATGTTCGTGAACTTCGCAAAGCATTAAAAGAGTGGTTTGGATATGCTGAAGAGTATGCGTTGGTCTGGACAAATAATGCAAAGACGAAAGCTTCAAATGCCTTTAATTGCCCTGTTTTTGAATTGAATAAAAAGGTAGAGAGCAGTTTGCAAGGTTCAGTATTTGCAGAGTGGCAAGATGATAAAGAACGAGGGTCTAGTATCACAGTAACGACAGATAACTTTTTTATGCGGCTAAAACCTGACAGTAGCGAAGGGTACTTTACCATTGTGGATTATCGAGATACTGGTGATGAGAGGCTAAAACAATATGGAGCACGGCTTGAACATTGCCAATTCCAACTTCCGAACTCAAGTAGAGGGTTATCAACAAGCTTTAATGAAACATCAGACTTAATCGAGTACCTTCAAAGCATAGAGGTTAATAAACAAAGCGAAAAAGAAAAACAAAAAGAGCGCAAAAGCTTTTTGGAGCAAGCCAATGCTTATCAAAAAGCGCAGCGAGAAGTGTTTGAGAAGAAACGCTTCAGACCTTTTATGGTAAAAGTTAAAACCAACCGTGGAAAGCAAGAACTCGTATGTACGCTGCAAGATGGTTTGACAATCACTGAAGATTATTTTCCATATCCAGAGTCTCAAGCCAATATTGGTAAGCAATTAAAAACATGGGGTATTGACGACAAAGGTTCCTGTGTGCAGCAGTTGAATAACTTTATAACGAAAAAACAAATATATTCAAATTGGCTAAAATCTTTGATGCAGCCTTTAGAGAAGAGTGCCTTCCCTGATGTTAAAAAGTTGCCATTATCACAACATGCTAGAGAAGAAGATAGGCAGAAAAAAGCGCTGCAAATCTTACTCCATTTATTTGAGTGTGATTTAAAAAGACCAAAAGAGAACACTTACCTTCCAGAGCAAGGTTGTGAGATTGGCTTTTTCGAGTCCGACCCTTCGCGTGTTGAGAAACATGAGCAACTATCCCCTATACTCTATGGAGAATTGGAAAAACCAGATGCTTCTCGTCGTGCAATTACCTTAAAATATACGAATGCAAAGCAGTATAAAATCAATGATGGTGATTTAGGTTGGATTGGACACTTCTCGATTCGTGAAGAAAGCCAGCTAAAAAAACAAGAAGATGCACTCAAGGCTCTTGAAGAGAATAAGGGCATCCAAGAGAAGCTGCTTGAAACCTTAGTAAAAGTAGAACACTTACCACTGCGCAATCATGAGGCTATGGTGCTGGATAGCTATATTACAGAGCAGTTGGATGATAATCAAAAGAAAGCGGTTGCCAAATGTGTATTATTAGAAAGTGGTCAGTTTGCTGTGTTACAAGGCCCTCCAGGAACAGGTAAAACCACTGTAATTACGGAAGTTATTCAGCAAATATTAAAGCATTACCCCAAAGCAAAGGTTCTTGTAGCATCCCAATCACATCAAGCTGTGGATAATGTGCTGGAAAAGATATGTGATGAAGCTCGTATTGTTCGTTTGGGTGATGATGAAAGGTTGAAGGGGAAAGCAAAGGAGCACTCGTACACGCAAATTACTAAAAAAATGTTGGATGATATTAAAAAGGCTGTTCAGCAAGAAGCATCTTATTTGGATGAGCAGACTTTAGACTCAGTATCTCCAGAAGAATTATCTAAATTAGAAACACTGCGTGCGGGTTGGGTTAAGCGGCTTTCTGGTCGGGATAGTCATTTAGAAACCCTTTTGTTTAAATCTGTACAGGTTGTCTTTGGAACATTGGTTGGTATGGCTGCCAACAAATACAATGAAGTGAATCAAGTGTTTGATTATGTGATTATTGATGAAGCAGGTAAGGCTATCCTTTCCGAGCTAGCTATTTGCATGAATCGAGGGCAACGCGTTATTTTGGTAGGAGACCATAAACAGCTTCCTCCCATTCTTGATGAAGAGAGTTTAAGTTTATTAGATAAGAGTACTGAACAATCTTTAAAAACAACATTCTTTGAGGAACTGTATGAACGGTTAAAGCAGCTGAGGCCTGAATACTGTCATACACTTACGAATAACTATCGAATGCACGCCTCAATTTGTCAGCTAATTTCACGTTTATTTTATGATGAAAAGTTAGAAACACCAGAAGTGCTACAACGAAAACATGGTTTAGGATTTCAAAAAGCATGGTATTGGTTGGATACGAGTAGTCTTTCCAGTCACTTTGAGAAATCAGCAGGGGCGGGTAGATATTACAACCCTTGTCATATTCAATACATTGAAAGTCTATTGGATGATCTTGAAATGCGTTGCAAAAAGACAAGTCAAGAAAAAACAGTTGCTGTTATTGCTCCTTACCGCGAAAGCATCCAACGATTAAAGCGTCAAATTAAAGTCAATGATGAAAAGTGGGGAAAACTGCATATAGAAATTGCAACGGTGGATTCATTCCAAGGTAGAGATAGGGATATTGTTATTTTGGATAGTGTGCGCAGTAATCAAAAGAAAAACATAGGGTTTGTTGCAGATGCAGCTCGACTCAATGTTGCGCTATCACGGGCAAAAGAGCTGCAATTTGTTATTGGAGATGCTGAAACGCTTTTTGAAGGAAGGGTACCCAAAGATGCAACAAATCCATACCCACCCTTAATTGAATACATACGAAAAAATAAAGAAAGTTTTTCTTGGGTTGAGCTAAAAGAAGATAAAGGTGTTGCCGATGTACAATAAACAAGACCAAGAGCTTATGAATAAATATCGTGATTATTACGGAGAAGGATGGTCGTTAGTCGATTGCAGAGCAATGACGTGGCCATTTTATAAAGTTGAAGTCAGCTACAGATACAGTGAAGATGTGTCTTTACCAATTGTTGAAGAGTTTGTATTAAAAGCAATTGATACGGGTTATATTCAATCTGTGAATTGTTTAGGACAATTTCTTGGCTTGGAATCGGCTATTATAGACTCTGTATTAGCAGATCTGCATCAGAAAAGTATTGTTGAGCTAACTCCATGTTTATCATTAAGTGAAAAAGGAAAGCTTCTTTTAGAGAAACAAGTTCGACGAGTTTTCAAGGAAGGTGAAAAAAAGCTTTACATGGATGGTGTTAGTGGGAAATGTCAATCATTTTATATTAGGAACTCTAAAAATAGAGAGGGTGCGATTAAACCCGCAATTATTTATCCTCGACCAGAAACTTTGGAGGAGCATTATCGAACACTTTATGAGTTTATTAGGGAAGAGATAGAAGAAAAACAGCCAATAAATAAAGACATGAATAATGAACAAAGCAAAAATGTTCATTTGGATGAGATTATAGGGTTTAAAGGCTCCGCTCAACGTTTGTATGTTGATCGCTTGGTGTTGTTTTATAAATGTGAAGATTCTGATGAAGGTAAATTCCTAGTTTTAACCGATGGACAAAAGGATGTGGAAGCAACTTCAGTATTAGAAGAAAGAATGAAAGAAGGTAAAAGTGGTTTTGACATAAAAAAGAAAGCTAACGAGCAGCAACTATCTGTATCAAAGGACTCCACGGGACAACCTCAAAGAAAGATTATGAACTGGAGCGATATTAAAAAGTGCCCAGAAACAACTGTCATCGAAATGCAAGATCATCCAGTCATATTGAAGCTTGCTTTACAAGGAGCAACCTCTCATATTATTATTAATAGTCCATGGATTCGTGATGATGTGGTTGATAATGAATTTAAACAAAACCTCGAAAGTGCACTTTGTAGAGGGGTTAATATCTTAATTGTTTATGGCATGGCAACGAACAATAAGCACCAAAATAAACCAGATATTTCAAAAAAGGCGAAAGACTTTTTTGAACGATTGAAAAAGTCTTATGATAAAGGGTTTTGTCTGCAAAAGTCTGAAGGAAATCATGCAAAGGTTTTAATTTGTGATGAGAAATTTATGGTCATTAGCAGTTATAACTGGTTATCCTTTCCTGGTGAAAAAACAAATAGTGTAAGAATTGAAACTGGTACAATTATTAAAAATTGCGATGAAATCGATAAGAAAGCTGAAAGTTTGATAGGGCAT
Organism: uncultured Enterobacterales bacterium; assembly: GCA_964555895.1. Lineage (GTDB taxonomy): Bacteria > Pseudomonadota > Gammaproteobacteria > Enterobacterales > DRNA01. The sequence goes on along the minus strand of CAZKUH010000193.1, from coordinate 152 downwards.
ATGTGCCGTAGTGAAAGATAGATGCCCTAAAGTGCTCGCGATTGTAGGTTTTTCCAATTCTGGGAAGACCACGTTGATGGAAAAGCTGATTGCCGAACTTACTTCGCGTGGGCTGCGTATTGCCAGTATCAAACATTCACATCATCAGCCTG
>CAZKUH010000192.1:0-5201 GCA_964555895.1 uncultured Enterobacterales bacterium | reverse complement strand
AGCAACTCCAGCAAAAAGGTGCTGAAAATACCATAGAGAAACTCAGGTTGGAACTTTTTCAAAAAGTGAATCAGCTGGGTATTGGCGCTCAGGGGCTGGGTGGATTGACGACAGTGCTTGATGTCAAAATTCTCGACTACCCTACCCATGCGGCTTCTTTACCGGTGGCGATAATCCCCAATTGTGCCGCGACCAGACATGCCCATTTTGTGCTGGATGGCAGTGGCGTGGCTAATTTACCAGTACCTTCGATAGATGACTGGCCAGAGATTTCATGGTCTGCTGGAGATTCGGCGCGTAGAGTAAATCTTGACAAGGTGACGAAAGAAGATTTTAAACAATGGCAGCCCGGAGAAACCTTGTTAATCAGTGGTAAAATGCTCACTGGGCGAGATGCGGCACATAAACGCATTGCCGCTCTTCATGCTCAGGGTAAAGCCTTGCCCGATGGCGTTGATTTTAATGGCCGTTTTATTTATTACGTTGGGCCTGTTGAAGCCGTAGCCGATGAAGTTGTGGGTCCTGCTGGCCCGACAACTTCAACACGGATGGATAAATATACTGAAATGATGTTGGGTGATTATGGTTTAATGGGTATGATTGGTAAGGCCGAGCGTGGTGATATGGCAATTTCAAGTATTAAAGCGCATGGTTCGGTCTATCTTATGGCAGTCGGTGGTGCTGCCTACCTGGTTTCAAAAGCCATTAAAGCAGCTCGGGTGGTGGCTTTTGCAGATTTAGGCATGGAAGCAATATATGAGTTTGAAGTGAAAGATATGCCGGTTACCGTCGCCGTGGATAGTCGAGGTGAGTCGGTACATAAATTAGGCCCGGCAATTTGGCATGTGAAAATCCTGGATAAATTAAAAGCGTGACAATAGGCTATGCAAAATGATTTGTTTGCTTTTGAAGTGGCAGCGGCATCTTTGCTAACAGTTTTTCCATATTGAGGGACTATTTTAACTTTCAGACGGGTCTCGAAAAAAGATTTTGAGCTTGTTTTATATTTTTGAGGAAAATGAATGACACAACAAAGCGCTGGAGCAAAATTTCGTCAGGCAGTTGCTGATGAACATCCCTTACAATTGATGGGCACCATTACAGCCTATGCGGCACGTATGGCAAAAAGTGCGGGTTATCAGGCAATTTACATCTCGGGCGGTGGCCTGGCTGCTAATTCATTGGGTGTGCCTGATTTGGGCGTGAGTGGTTTAGAAGATGTGCTTATTGATATCCGACGCATTACCGATAGTTGTGATTTGCCGTTGTTGGTGGATGCCGATACAGGTTTTGGTGGCGCATTTAATATTGCCAGGACAGTCCGTTTAATGACGCGGGCCGGTGCAGCGGGTTTTCATATCGAAGATCAGGTTGCGGCCAAACGCTGTGGACACCGTCCAAATAAGGAAATTGTCACAAAAGATGAAATGGTTGACCGTGTGAAAGCGGCGGTGGATGCCAGAATTGATGAGAACTTTGTTATCATGGCCAGAACCGACTCCATCGCCATTGAAGGTGTCGATTATGCTATCGAACGCGCGCAGTATTATATTGAAGCGGGCGCTGACATGATTTTTCCAGAAGCTATAAACAAGCTGCAAGATTATAAAAAATTTAAGGCGGCTGTTAATGTGCCGGTGTTAGCTAATATAACCGAGTTTGGACAAACACCACTTTTTAGTTGTGAGGAACTTGCAGCGAATGGCGTCGATATTGTGTTGTATTGTTGTGGCGCCTATCGTGCCATGAATAAAGCTGCTTGGAAATTTTACCAATCAGTGAGGCAACAGGGTCATCAAAGAGACATGATTGAATCCATGCAAACCCGAGAAGAGCTATACCAGTTTCTTGATTACCATGGCTACGAAAAAAAATTAGATGAATTATTTTCTCAGGAGAAAAGTAATGACTGACGAGCAACAATCAAATAATGAGGAAAATCTGGCGCCGAACGAGGATGAAATAGCGACTGAAGACCAGCTGGAAGCTGAAAAGTCTGACGAAGTAGCGGATGTTTCGGAGAATACACAAACTGCAGAGAACGAGCAATTACTGCCCAAAAAGAAAAAATCCGTGGCTTTATCCGGTGTTGCAGCGGGAAATACCGAGCTTTGCACTGTGGGTCGTACCGGCAATGATCTCCATTATCGGGGCTATGACATTCTTGATCTTGCCGAAAATTGTCAATTTGAGGAAGTGGCACATTTGTTAATCCATGGCAAATTACCCAATAAATCAGAACTGAAAAGCTACAAAAGAAAATTAAAATCATTACGCGGGTTGCCGTTGGTAGTACAAGAGACTCTGGAAACTATCCCGGCTTCTGCGCACCCAATGGACGTGATGCGCACGGGTTGTTCGGTGTTGGGATCGGTGCTGCCTGAAAAAGAACAGCATCATGATGCAGATGCGCGAAATATTGCAGATAAGTTACTGGCCTCTTTTAGTTCCATGCTGCTCTATTGGTATCATTTTTCTCATAATGGCCGACAAATTAATGTTGAAACTGACGATGACTCCATCGCCGGGCACTTTTTGCATTTACTCCACGGTGTTAAACCGACAGAACAATGGGAACGTGCCATGCAGACGTCATTGAATCTTTATGCGGAACACGAGTTCAATGCTTCTACTTTTACCTGTCGGGTGATTGCCGGAACAGGATCGGATATGTATTCTGCTATTGTGGGTGGGATAGGTGCACTGCGTGGTCCCAAACATGGTGGCGCAAATGAAGTCGCTTTGGAAATTCAACAACGCTATAACAATGCCCGGGAAGCGGAACAAGATATCAAACAACGTCTGGCAAACAAGGAAATCGTTATCGGTTTTGGCCATCCGGTTTATACAGTGAGCGATCCGCGCAATAAAGTCATCAAGGAAGTTGCCAGGGAGTTATCGACATCTCAGGGGAATATGACATTATTTAACGTGGCAGAGCGGCTCGAATCTATTATGTGGGAAGAGAAAAAAATGTTCCCTAATCTAGACTGGTTCTCTGCGGTGGCCTATAACCAGATGGGGATACCAACTGCGATGTTTACACCGATTTTTGTGATCTCTCGCGTAACAGGCTGGGCTGCGCATGTTATAGAACAACGCAACGATGGCAAAATTATACGACCAAGCGCAAATTACACGGGGCCAGAAAATAAACATTTCGTTAATATCAGAGATCGTCAGAGTATCTGAATTAATAGAAAAATTAAGCATCACAATTTGTTGGCATTGAGTGTCAGGTGGTCATTCAATAATGACGACTTCAAAAAGCTTTTTGCGCGATAACTTTTTTTGTAAAGAGAACTTAAATTATGAGTACGAATGTAGAATCAAACGTTAAAATGGCACCTGATAAAGAATTAGTCGCTATCGCAGAATTTGTGGCTGATTATGTAGTCGAAAGCGACTTGGCCTACGAAACAGCCCGGTTTTGTTTAATGGACACGCTTGGCTGTGGCTTTTTAGCTTTGCGTTATCCTGAATGTAGTAAACATATGGGGCCAATTGTCCCTGGGACGATCGTACCCAATGGTGCTTTTGTACCCGGCACACAATTTCAACTTGATCCGGTACAAGCTGCTTTCAATATTGGTACAATGATTCGTTGGCTTGATTTTAATGATACCTGGTTAGCGGCAGAATGGGGGCATCCTTCAGATAATTTAGGTGGAATTTTGGCGACGGCCGATTATGTCAGTCGAGTACGAATAGCCGATGGTTATGAACCGTTGGTCATGGAAGACGTGCTTACATCAATGATAAAGGCGCATGAAATTCAAGGGATATTGGCACTTGAGAATAGTTTTAATCGAGTAGGTCTTGATCATGTGGTATTGGTCAAGGTGGCATCTACCGCAGTTTGTACTGAACTTTTAGGGGGTGATCGAGATGATATAATTACCGCTGTAAGTCAGGCTTTTGTAGATGGCCAATCATTGAGAACCTATCGTCATACACCGAATACCGGATCACGAAAATCATGGGCGGCTGGCGATGCCACTGCTCGTGCGGTGAGACTTGCTTTAATGACGATGAAAGGTGAAATGGGTTATCCCAGTGTTTTAACTGCACCTACGTGGGGTTTCTATGATGTGTCATTTAATAGTCAGCCATTTAAATTCCAACGGTCATATGGTGCATACACCATGGAAAATATTCTCTTTAAAATTTCTTTTCCTGCAGAATTTCATGCTCAAACAGCAGTAGAATGTGCGGTTATTTTACACCCTCAAGTTATTCAACGTCTGGACGATATTGAGCGAATTGAACTTACCACGCACGAATCAGCAATTCGTATTATTTCAAAACAGGGTGAACTACACAATCCGGCAGATAGAGATCATTGTTTGCAGTATATGGTGGCTATTGGTTTGTTAAAAGGGAATCTAGTTGCAGATGATTATGAAAATTCTGTAGCAGCTGATCCTCGTGTGGATAGTTTAAGGGAAAAAATGGTGGTGGCGGAAGATGAGAGATATTCGTCAGAATATCATGACCCTGATAAACGCTCTATTGCTAATGCGATTCAGATATTTTTTAAAGATGGTACCAGTAGCGACAAGATAGCAGTGGAATATCCCATTGGTCACAGAAATCGTCGTAAAGAGGGTATCCCAGTATTAATCAATAAATTCAAAAGCAATCTTGCCACCCGGTTCCCGTCGAGGCAAGTTGAAATGATTTTTAATCTTTGTATGGATGCAGAGCAACTCGCAGCAACACCGGTAAATGAATTTGTTGATCTAATGGTGATTTGAGTAAGGCCTTAGTTTTCCTTTAGCATCAGTCTCTGTTGAAATTATGACCTCCAGAACATGCATCAACCTGCTCGGTAACAAGCTGGTTACCGAGCAGGTTGATGTATTAATTTAACAAATTGTTACATTCCTGACTTCCATTTATTGAATTTATCCGATATAACCAATTGACTAAAAAATTATAAAAGTAATTTCCTCATGAAGACAGTCACAAGTCACGCCAAAAAAAGTTTCATCATAGTCTTGGTCTTCCTCAGTTTTCAGTTTCCCAGCACTTTTGCTTTTGAGCCTGCGCCATCGAATGTTACAACTGTTAGCTCCAACGCCGGTGTGGTAGAAGAAAAAGTTAACCTGAGCACAGTTGAATTTGATGCCGACAAAGCGACACAGGCATATATTGATCGACTGGATGCTGATGCACTGGAAAAATCAGACAGCTATTAT
>CAZKUH010000191.1:0-5203 GCA_964555895.1 uncultured Enterobacterales bacterium | reverse complement strand
GCAGCAGAAGTGACAGGGCAACTGGTAGAACAGTCTGCGACTCGATGCCCGGATAAAGAGATCGCCAGCTTGATGGAAAAAAGAATTTTAGCGGTTAGAAAACAAGGCGATACTATCGGTGGCGTCGTCCGTTGTAGCGTCTCAAATTTACCTGTTGGCCTGGGTGCACCGGTTTATGACAAACTGGAAGCTGAACTGGCAAAGGCGATGTTATCCATAAATGCCAGTAAAGGTTTTAGCATCGGCTCGGGCTTTCAAGGTGTCAGTATGCAAGGTTCGGAACACAATGATTTATTTGTCAGTGAAGATGGACAGATAAAAACCCGAACTAATTTCTCGGGCGGCATTCAGGGCGGGATATCTAATGGCATGCCAATTGATTTTAGTGTGGCGTTTAAACCGGTAGCGACATTATTAACACCACAAATGACGGTGGATGAAGCCGGAAATTCGCACCAACTACAGGTGAAAGGTCGACACGATCCCTGTGTACTACCTCGTGCAGTAGCTATTGTTGAAGCGATGGCTGCGCTGGTTTTTTGTGATCATTTGTTACGGCATCGAACAACGCAACTTTGAATTTAATTTTGAATTTAATTTTGAATTTAACTCGATAGAAGCGATCTGCAAATTTACCCATAAATTTTTTTATTGCGTTTTCAGTCTTTTTACTGACAAAGTGTAAAAGGTAAAATAAAGCAGTATTAATAACAGCTCTGTCATCGCCCATCGAGCTTCTTCAGGGTTGCTTAACCACACCATAATTGCGTGGCTGAAGGGAATAAGGAGGATGAAATTTGCCCAGGTCATGGTGTAGGTATTTTTCGACAAGACACCTGGTAAAGGAAACAATAACGGCAACCACCAGACCATGATGGGGAAAATCCAGCCAGATTTTACGGGATAAAAATATAACCAGATAGGAATGAATAATATCAGCGTTAGATAACTGGCTCTGGCGACATTTTGTAAACGTGATGTGGTTAAGTTGGCTAAATTTATCATATATTAAAGTGTATTCATGTTAGCAAGTTGTGTGGTTAGTGATGCCAGTCTTTTGCCCTGGGCGCGACAAATCAGTTTTTCCTCGGCTGATAACTTAATTTTCTCTGCCTGTGCCCAATGTGAAGCGCCGTAAGGGGAGCCTCCAGTCACAGTATTTGTCATTGCCGAGGTTGAATAGGGTACACCACTGATTATCATACCGTGGTGGAGTAATGGTAACATCATACTGATCAAGGTTGTTTCCTGTCCACCATGTAAACTTCCACTTGAAGTGAAAACCGTTGCTGGTTTTCCTTCCAGCGCGCCTGAGATCCAAAGAGAAGATGTCCCATCAATAAAATATTTAAGTGCTGAGGCCATATTTCCAAATCGAGTTGGACTACCCAGGGCAAGACCCTCACAGGCTGCTAGGTCCTCAATTGATGCGTAAGGATCACCTGAATCAGGAATCGATCCGATACTGGCCTCACTATTTGCACTGATGCTGGGGACTGTCCTGACAATAGCCTCACAGCGCTCGACACTATCAATGCCCAGGGCAATTTCATGGGCCAAAAGCCGAGTACTTCCAGAGCTTGAGTAATATAAAACCAGTACGGGCAACAAACTATAATATCTCCAATACTTGCTCTGGTGGTCGTCCGATAGCTGCTTTTTCTCCATTAATAACAATTGGACGCTGAATTAATTTGGGGTATTCAAGCATGAAATCGACAAGTTCATCATCAGATAGTTTGTCATTGGCCAGTTGATGTGCCTGGTATTCCGCTTCGCTATGTCGAATTAACTCACGGGCTGAAATAGCCAGATATTTGAGTACATTTTTCAATTCAGTTTTTGTAGGTGGGGTCTTAAGATATTCTATAATTACCGGCTTTATACCTTTTTCTTGCAGTAGTGCCAGTGTTTGCCGCGATTTGGAACAGCGCGGATTATGATAGATGTAAACCATTAAATTCTCGTTAGGGAAGCTTGCAAGTTATCGAATTATATCTGAAATTAGTTGAAAAGAGTGAGCAATATCGAATTTAATGAAGTTACATAAGTAGGTACTTAAAGACAAATTGCATGTCATCTCGACCGCAGTGGAGAGATCTTGCTCCGGTAGCACTGTTACAACTGGAAGTTTCCTCCACTTCGCTCGGATATGACACCTCCTTTTGTGTTGTATTTTCCCTTAAGTACCTACCTATGAATGAAGTTATAGAGTTCAGTTGCAGTGTTCAGGTTTAGCAACGATTATTCTTCCTCTTCGGGAATATCAAGGCTTAGATCGTTCTCCGTTGCTATTTTTTCAACTTGAGTGAAACCAGGTAAGGAAGTGAGCTCTATGTTTTCGTCACCGGATTCTTTTTGCTTTTGTGCCTCTTCGGCAGCTTTTAATTCATCTTCAGCAACTTTAAATGCTTCGGAAAGTTCTCGAGTTTGATAAAAAACTCTTTCGAAGGATAAAGTTTCTATTATTTTTCGTAATGGCTTGATAGCCAGATTGGCATCACCGATAACCAGTACCACAACTTGATCAGTGGGTACTGAACCATTGGCGTAGATAAGCGTGGGTGTGGTTTTACCCTGAATTTCTTCTCCACTAATCAATATACCATCTTCTTTTCTCTCATCCAGACCGAGGATTTTAATAAAAACCGGTTGTAATTCACCCGCAATAAATTCGATACCAAGGGTAATTCCTTCTATGCGACTTCTTTGTAACCAACGAATGACACCAAGTTTCCAATCAATCTCGTGGTGTGCTGTTTCATTGGTTTGATCTGATATGGCGATTAATTCTCCCACTTTGGGAAGATTGATTTTCTCGCCGGTATTAATACAAAGCCCCCCGATACAACTGTTCAGTGAATGCCAAATATATTTTAATACTTCGTGTTTTTCATCAAGAGGTGGACTGCTGTTATTGTCAATGACGGCTAAAGGATCGGCGTTGATAAGTTCTTGATGGATTTGGTGAAGACCGGAAATTATGGTTACTTTACTGTTCGCATCAAATCTTTGACTGGCGCGCTTTTTAAAATTTTGCCAGTGAAATTGCATGGTTTCCAGTAATCGGCGGGCTTTGGTCGCATTGATTTCGTGGCCAAAACCGGGTAGTGGTGGTCGCCCGGTTGCTTTAAGTTCATCCAATTGTTGCGTTATTTTAAAAATTAATGTTTCGGTAGAAAGCAGCAAATACTCGGAGCCACTATTTTTATCCAGTTTTTCTTTGAGTAATGGCCGATCATCACTGAGTAAATTAACGATAAAGGTGTTGTCAGAATGAAAATCCGAGAGGTCTTCATTCAGTTCAGCATGCTTTACCCAGTAAGACAAGAACGTCCACAGTGGCCAGTGTTGGCCAATATTCAAATGATACGGATTGCATATTGAAAGCAACGCTATTCTTAAATAGGTATGTTCAATATTATTTAAACAACCGGTTTTGCTGGATTCTGACAAGTTAACTTCTACCAGATCGAAGATCAGTGCATAACCCAGAATATTATTGATTTCCTTCCAGATGTTTTTGGGAACTGGTGCATAGACATCATAATGATGCATCAAGACCAAACTGAGATAATAAAGGGTTAAATTTAAAATTTTTGCCAGGGCTTCATTCGGACCTTTACTTTCAGAATAGGTGATGGAGAGGGTCTTGTAACCGTAAGCCATTTCTTGAGTTAATCGAAAAAATTGTAATCGTTCTTCAGCGGTGACTTTGGATTGACGTTTATCCACACGGAAGGAGCGCGGTCGATAATAATCTGCAACGACCTGGTAACTATTGGTGTACATCTCCATTGCAGATAAACGTGTAGATAAAGTAACTTCGGTACGGTTGAAGCCAGAGAGTGACTTTAGTAATTCTGGCAGGGTGAGTTTCATGTTGCCATAGGGTAATGACTTCAACCATGAAGAAAGGGCAACAACGTTTGTCTCAACTAAAAGATGTTCACCAATTTTTTGTTTTGGTAGCGTTAATCTCAAGCTTTTAAATGAATTGATACCCATTTTTTTAAAATAATCTCCCTGAACCCCATACTGACACCTTTATTAATATGAGATCGCAATAATTTTAATTTTTATGTTAATCCAATTTTCAAGCAATAACGACCTGATAAGCACGAGATCATCATCAGAAAGTTAATGAACTACGGCAGGTATCACGGACATATACGCGTGATACCTGGAAATAGATGTGCTAATTACAATACAACGCTTCATTTTGTACTGAACCATATCAAAATAGAATACATATTTACCATTAATTGTTATAATATCACAAAAATAACCGTTAATTTTTACAATTTACCGTGAAATTTTATATTAGTTTTCAAAAATTTAATAAACATTTATGAAAAAGAGCAAGATAATTGTCTTATCTTCTCTTTTGTTGGGGATATTTTCACTTTATTCCTGTTCAGATGAAGCGAAATATCGTTTACTTAATGGCGAAGAAATACGCATTCCACAAGCCAATGGCTGGACTTTGGTCAATTACTGGGCTTCATGGTGCGAACCTTGTCTTAAGGAAATTCCTGAATTAAATGCACTCGCAGCAAAACTGCCGCATCCGTTAGTTGCCGTTGTAGGCATTTATTTTGATCCCATCAATAATGACGGGCTTAAAAGAGTTTTGAAAAAATATCAGGTCAGCTACAATATGCTTTCTGCAACCGAGAAATTTCTTCCAGCGCCCCGACCACAAAGTCTGCCAGCCAATTATCTCATCTCTCCATCTGGCCAACTTTTTGGTCCACTATTAGGTCCACAAACCCAACAATCTATCTTGCAAGCGATTAAAAAATTCAGTCAAACTCGCTGAACTGATCTGACCAGTGCTATCAGCCCTGCAATATTTGCAATTGGGGCGTATGCTTAGTCAGTGTATGAATGATTAAGGGTATCGATAATTGATGGTCTTGCTTTTAATTATGACTTAAAACGTTACCTTTATATTGTGCTTAAATAATACCAACAGGATCTCTGATATTTTCAGTTATACGGAGTTTTTGATACTTATGGGGGCAAAAGATGAACTTTATTCACCGTTGGCTACGTTTAAATATTGTATTTTTGTTAGCGTTAAGTCTTATCTCATGTAATGGGCAAGAAGAGGGTAAAAAAGCTAATAATTCTGCCACGCAATCGGCAACAACAAAAACAAAAACAATACCGGTAAAAAAACAACTTAAGAACAATAATG
>CAZKUH010000190.1:0-5217 GCA_964555895.1 uncultured Enterobacterales bacterium | reverse complement strand
GATCCCAGCTACCAGCAACCTCTATATACCCGTCATGATCCGCTGTAATGTCTGCCAAGACGCGCCTAATATTTGTGCGTAATTGTTTAATCATTCGTTGTCTGACGGGGCGACTTTTAATGATGATTTCGGGGAATAACTTAATAATCAGCTTCATGGGGGCTACTAACTCAAAAGTAAAAACAAGATGGTTTTTTGTAAGACTGCATTATAGTCCAAGATGACCCTTTGCCCAAATACTCAAAAGATAGCACCCACAAGACGCAGCTTTAAAATTAAGTTTCTGTTGCTGAGGACGGGTATTGTGTCACACCTTCTGGAATGATCTCCCATGATGCCTTTGAAGCGACAAATAGATGCATGACTATTTCTATTTCCGGATCACCTTCCACACAGCCTAAAGTAACACCCGTTATTTCTCCCTTATAGGTGCCACAAAGCGTTGAGCCACATAGCCGGCAGAATAATAAGCCTTTGCCATGTGACGATTCATACAGTGTGAGTAAATTTTCACCAGAAACCCAGGAGAACTCCTCAGTCGCCACCAAGGCATATGCCGAGGCTTGAGCATTAAATGCTTTGCGACAGCTGGAGCAGTGACAACAACGAGCATCTCGTAGCTTGCCTGCTATTTTGTAACGAACTGCATCACAAAAACAAGCACCATAGACTGTCATTTTCAGGCTCCCTTATATATCACAACACAAAAAAGTCTATCTAAAGAAAGGTTGTTATTGGCTACTTTATAACCAGCGGTTAACTTTAGCACAATAGCGACTGAAGTCTTCTTTAAATATGATAGTTAACGCTTCTTCTTCAGGAACGATGTAGAGTTTATTCACTAACACAACAAATACCGGTAACAGCAATAAATTGATGGGATTGCCAAAAAAAATTGCGGCAGCAACAAGCCAGCTTAGAAAACCAATATACATGGGATTTCGTGAATAACGATAAAGTCCAATTGTCACCAGTTGTGTGGCTTTTTCCGGCGTGACCGGATTAACGGTGGTGTTCGCTTTTTTGAACAAATAACCACCAAAGGCAATAATGGCGAAGCCAACAATAAATAATGCAATGGAAATAATGATCTGATACGGAAAACTATAGCTAAAAGTCGTCGATACTGCATCAATGACATACATAAACAAAATAAAAACAATGACCAGCAATATGGGTAATTTTGAAATTATTTTTATCATTGAGCTGTCTCACATGCAAAAGGCTTCTTCAGGGCGTTCGACCGTAACATAACTGGGCTTTTGAGGCAAAAAGCACCGTTTAAATTTTAGTTGTCGGCGGTTTACTGTGCATTCAACACCGAGTCCATTTCTGTTTCAACCAGCCAGTCAGGATTGATAAATCCACTCACTTCAACAAATGTGCATGCAGGTTTTACTGCTGAAAATATCTCGCCATGTGCTTTGGCGGCCAATTCCCAGTCTGAAATATTTTTAAGCATAATTCTTGTTCGAATGACATCCTTTATGGAACCACCAAGTTCCTCGATACTGGCAATAGATATGGCTATGCAGCGTTTTGTTTGTCCATAGACATCCTTTTTGCATACCGTATCACCCGCCTCGTTGATGGCGGCTGTACCGGAAATAGCAATAATGTCGCCAATGCGACAAGCTCTGGAAAATCCAATGCTGTTTTCCAAAAGAGAACCTGAACCTGCTGTTTTTTTCATATCAGACCTATTTTTATCGAGTTTAACTTTATAATGGCATATTTAAAAAACATTCGATATACTACTTGTATGAGTAGTATATCGAATGAGATAATTATGCCACCAAATGAGGCTTTCGCGCCTATAACTCTGCCCTTGTATGCATCTGTCGTTGCCGCAGGGTTTCCAAGCCCGGCGGATGATTATATTGAACGACATCTGGACTTAAGGCAATTACTCATTCCCCATCCTGCAAGTACTTTTCTTGCACGGGCACAGGGGGATTCGATGATTGAACTGGGGATCCATAATGGAGACATTCTCATCGTTGATCGAGCCGTTGAACCGCTACACAACGATGTAGTGGTGGCCGCTTTAGATGGTGATCTGGTGTGCAAAATTCTTGATAAACAGCAGCAGGGTCTACGCTCAGCAAACCAACATTATTCCTTTATTGCTATTGCCGAAATGGCTGAATTATTGATTGAAGGTGTAGTCATTTCATCTATCCGTTGTCATCGTATGGTTAACGAGTTTGATAATGTACGCCCTAGTTGATTGCAATAGCTTTTTTGCCAGTTGCGAACAGATTTTTCGCCCTGATTTACGTGACAAGCCAATCGTCGTGCTTTCTAACAATGATGGCTGTATTGTCGCCCGGAATGCTCAGGCAAAAGCTTTGAATATCCCTGATTTAATCGCCTATTTTAAAGTGAAGCATCTTCTTAAAAAACACCAGGTACAAGTTTTTTCCAGTAATTACGAGCTTTATGGTGATATTTCACAGCGAATTATGCAAATCCTTAGGGAGTTTGCTGAAGAAATAGAAGTGTATTCCATTGATGAAGCTTTTTTGATCCTTGCTGATTATAATACTGAAAATCCTGCTACTGATAACCGTAGTTACCAACAAATTGGGGAATATATAAAAAAGACTATCTGGAAAAGAGTGCGTATGCCCGTAGCGGTTGGTATAGCTAAAACCAGAACTATGGCAAAACTGGCTTCTTATATCGCGAAAAATTCACCACGTTGCAATGGTGTTTGTGTCGTCAGGAACCATCACCCTTGGCATAAAGTGTTTGCCAAAATTCCGGTTAACAAAATCTGGGGTGTTGGACGTAAATATAGCAAGCGTCTTGCCAATGATGGAATTTATTCTGTTTGGCAATTACTAAACTGTGATCCGAAAATGATTCAAAGACGCTATAGCGTTAATCTGGAACGGACAGTTGAAGAACTCAATGGCACCGCTTGCTATAAAATGGAACTTAAACCACCGAAAAAAAAGCAAATAATTTCAACACGCTCATTTGGTGAGAGAGTCACTTCTCTGGAAGCATTGCAACAAGCAATTAGTCAGTATGCAGCACGTGCCTGTAAAAAACTCAGAGATCAAGATGATCTCACCTGCATGATTAGCATTTTTATGCAAACCAGCCGTTTTCAGGAAAATTATTATGCCCCCACATTAAAACTCAAATTAGCTTACCCCACCAACGATACGCGTATCATAACCACGGCGGCGAAACATGCGGTTAGCCAGATGTTTCAAATGGATCGTCGTTATGTCAGGGCTGGAATTGCTTTAACCGAGATTACCTCACGTTCACCGGAACAACTGGATTTCCTCGGAAAAACCCAGTCATCACGATCCAGAAAATTGATGCAAACGCTCGACAAAATTAACAACCTTTCCGGCTCTGGCAGTGCCTTTTTTTTAAGCCAGGGCATTAATCCTCTCTGGAAAATGAAAAGAACGATGAAATCACCTTCCTATACAACCCGTTGGCAAGATTTACCCCGGATACAAATTTAATCCACACCTGAAAAATATTTCGAACAAAATAAATCCTCTATACATACTTCTGTTAAACTATGTTTCAATCTTATTTAGATAAATTTATATATTTCTATTCATGCAAATACTTTACCCCGACATTAAACCATTTGATCAACATTTATTCGATGTGGAATCACCGCATAAGTTGTACCTGGAACAGTCCGGCTCTCTGGATGGCATTCCAGTGATTTTTTTGCATGGTGGGCCAGGTGGTGGCTGCGATCCGATACATCGACGTTTTTTTGACCCCGAAAAATACCGCATTATACTCTTTGACCAACGGGGTTCCGGCCGATCCAAACCTCACGCCAGCCTTATCAACAATACCACAACCGCTTTACTGGAAGACATGGAGGCCATAAGAAAACACCTAAAAATTGATAAGTGGCTTGTTTTTGGCGGCTCCTGGGGCTCTACTCTTGCTTTGGCTTATGCACAAAAACATACACAAAAGGTGCTAGGATTAATTTTAAGAGGGATCTTTTTAGCCCGACAAAAAGATCTGGATTGGTTGTACCAAGGGGGTGCAGCACAAGTTTACCCGGATTATTGGGATGACTTTATCCAGCCTGTGCCGCTTGCAGAAAGAGCTGATTTACTTACAGCTTATTATCAACGCTTAACGGGTGAAGATGAAATTGCCCGTATGTCTGCGGCGAAAGCTTGGGCGATATGGGAGGGACGGCTAGCGACTTTACAAGATTCACATAAAACCATTGAACACTTTAGTGAACCCCGCCTGGCGCTTAGCCTAGCCCGAATAGAAACGCATTATTTTAAGAACAATTGTTTTCTGGAAACGGATCAATTATTGCTAAATGCACATAAATTAAAAGAAATTCCCGGCGTTATCGTGCATGGTCGCTATGATATGATTTGCCCTCTAGAAAACGCATGGTCTTTGAAAAAAGCATGGCCACAGGCCGAACTACAAATTATCCGCAAGGCCGGACATGCCATAACAGAACCCGCAATTATTGATGCTTTAATTCTGGCAACAAAAAATATGGCCTTACGTTTGGAGCAGGAACAGCAGTTTTGATCGCACTATTACAAAGAGTTACTCAGGCCGCTGTCTCTATTGAAGGCAAACAAGTTTCCGCAATCGCTAAAGGACTGTTAGCTTTTATTGGCGTACAACCAGATGACAATCAAAATCATATTGAAAAAACGCTGTATAAAATATTAAATTATCGGATATTCGAAGATGCTGATGAACGCATGAATCTCTCGTTACTGGATATTGAAGGTGAATTGCTTTTGGTGCCACAATTTACTTTGGCGGCTGAGACAACAAAAGGCTTGCGACCAGGTTTTAGTACGGCTGCCGCGCCAGCAAAAGGACAGCAAATTTTTAGCGCGTTGCTAGAACATGCTTTTCAGCAATATGACAAAATACAAGTGGGACAGTTTGCTGCCAATATGCAGGTTTCTCTCATCAATGACGGCCCGGCGACTTTCTGGCTTGAGTTTTAATCAGCGCAACCATAATATTCCTGCTATTTTAAATAAAAAGCATCCCGGCGGATAAAGTGTAATCAGCATGAAAAACCCGGTCAGTTTGCAGCCGAGATTTTCATTCGAAAAATACGGTGCCAGTTTTAACAACTGTTGATGCTAATCGTTATACGCATAAAAAGGTTCGAGTTTTGAGCAATATTTTAATCTTTGGCAATTCAGCTTCTGGTAAGTCAACACGGGC
>CAZKUH010000189.1:0-5223 GCA_964555895.1 uncultured Enterobacterales bacterium | reverse complement strand
TTATCGTTCTTGCCATGATTATTCCTTTGCTAAATCAGTTCAAAACAACCACTAAATGGCGTTTAATCTAAAATTAATTAATGATAAAATAGCCTAAGACTCATGATAAAATGTTAATTCAATTAATGCAAATAATCGATTATAACCATGCCGCTGCACCCCGTTTATTCGTTGATTCCTTAAAAGAAACGGGCTTTGGTGTACTTGAAAATCATCCTATAGACAAAATTCTGGTTGAATCTATTTATTCACAATGGCAAGATTTTTTTAATAGCGAGGATAAATATCAATACCACTTTAACAAGCAAACCCAGGACGGATACTTCCCGCCGAGCATATCCGAAACCGCCAAAGGTTATAAAGAAAAAGACCTCAAGGAATTCTATCATATTTACCCCTGGGGGCGGATCCCACCCTCTCTGAAAGATAATGTGATGGCGTATTATCGAAAGACTTCTGCATTTGCCGCCCAATTACTCGGCTGGATTGAGGAATATAGTCCGGCGGAAGTGTCTGCCAAATATTCAGAGCCTTTATCAAACATGATTAAACAGACACCCAATACTTTACTGCGTATCCTCCATTATCCTCCACTAAAAGGTAATGAGATCACAGGTGCTATCAGAGCTGCGGCCCATGAAGATATTAATTTACTCACCATTTTACCTGCGGCTAATCAACCCGGGTTACAGGTTCAACTAAAAACTGGTGAATGGATGAATGTACCCGGTAATTTTGGGAATCTTATTATCAACATAGGTGATATGCTTCAAGAGCTATCAGACGGCTACTTTCCATCAACCTCACATCGCGTGATAAATCCTCAAAGTAAGCAAGCGAATCATTCCAGGATCTCAATTCCGCTTTTTCTTCACCCCAGAAATGAAGTGGTGCTATCGGCGCGTTACACACACAAAAGCTACCTGGAAGAGCGCTTGAGAGAATTAGGCACAAAATAGTTGTTAATTTCAATAACGTAACCATTGAAACCTGAATATCTCTTAATATTGTATCGTTCAACTTCAATAACCTGAGCTGCAGATAAGAAAACTGCCAGCACTGCTATTTTAGTGTTTTCTGCGTTAAGTTTGTTTCCAATAGAATGACTATTGGCGCACAACCTTGCCTTGCTATCTACAAAAATAGCGGCACTGTCCCATGGAAAACCATAGTTAATGGTATAACGCTATGATATTACGAGAGATAATTGTCACCAAGTTATATTTCTTTAACTATTCTTATCCAAAGTACAGGTTAAATAATTAGGATTCTTGCCGAATAACCGTATTATTCATGATAATATTTCGCTTATGTTAAAAAAGCCTGCACCTGCCATGACCGAAGTAAACCGTAGTCGTTATACCAGCGAAGGCAGGGTATTGAATAACGACTGGGTGGTCGTAGAAGAACCGCTTCAAATCCGTTTAGTTTGGCAACATCTGGGGCAGTTTTTTGACGAAATTATTACCATAACCATGCGCACACCCGGTGACGACGCCAACCTTGCTACCGGCTTGTTACAGGCTGAAGGTATTATTACTAAAGCTGCCGATATAAGCTTGATAAAGCAGCAGGATAATCAACTCAGCATCACATTAGCCAAAGGTATTATTCCTGATCTGGATATATTAAATCGACGCCAAATATCTCAATCGTCCTGTGGTATTTGCGGAAAAACCTCTCTCGCGGCCATCGAAATAAACGCCCCACCTGCAATGCCAGAAGTGGCTAATTTCTTACCGCCTGAGCTCATCCGGAAACTACCTGAAAAACTAAATCAACGGCAAAAATTGTTCCATCAATGCGGCGGTATCCACGCGGCAGGTCTATTTAATGTCAAAGGAAATTTACAACATTGTGCGGAAGATGTCGGCCGCCATAATGCCCTGGATAAACTGCTGGGGCACCAACTCATAAAAAAACAGCCTATCGATGGTACAGAAATGATCTTGCTAAGTGGTAGAGCCAGTTTTGAACTGGTTCAAAAAACAGTGATGGCGGGGTATGCTGTATTGATAGCCGTCGGTGCACCTTCGTCTCTCGCCATAAAAGCGGCGCAGCGGTTTAATTTAACACTGATTGGTTTTGTTAACAGGTTGTCGATGAATGTGTATACTGGAGAGTGGCGATTAAAAAAACGGCGCTAATCACTGAAGAACAGACAGGGTGTCTAAAAATTGCTGTCATCCTGAGTTTATCGAAGGATATTGATGCTTGGCATGGTCCTTTTTCAGCTTGAGCAGGTTTTTTTAAACCTTGATATTTTCTTGGAATATATCCAGCTCAACCAGCCGATTAAGACTGACTAAAAACTTTTTTTATGGAGATGGAAATTGTCAAAAAATATCACGCAGTTATCACGAAGAAAAGGTTTGCAGAATAATCTGTTTGAGCAAATCACTCAATTATCTCAGCATCAAGTTGGCAATAACACTGACACCGCACGCGCGATAAAAGAAAAAGCGCGTGAATTTCTACTTGGTGAAGCGACAGTTTATGGCGCTGCTTCTTTTTATGATTTTACGCAAGGGGAAAATGCGCATAAAAAGGCTTATGTCTGCAACGGCAGTTCTTGTCTTTGTGCCGGAACACAAGACAAGGTTTTGCAACATCTGCATGAAACATTCGGTGAATCCAATGTTGGACATGTGAATTGCTTGGGACGTTGTCACGAGAATAGTGCGTTTCAATTATCCGGCCAAAATTATTCCGGTAACGACATACAACACCTCTCGGAAATATTACAACACAAGTCCTTCACTCAAGAAGTTTTACCAGGCAACAGTCAACTGGAAAATTCTGTATTATTAGATGTTCCTGAAAATATTGCGAATTATTATCGGACTCTGAAAAAAATATGCAAAAATTCAGATGAAAAAAATGTATTAGAAGAAATCATCTCTTCTAATTTAAGAGGACGCGGGGGGGCTGGTTTCCCAACCGGGTTAAAATGGCAGGCCTGTGCAGAAACTGAATCTGATGAAAAATATATTGTCTGCAATGCAGATGAGGGTGATCCAGGTGCTTTTAGTGATCGCTATCTTCTGGAAAAAAATCCACATAGTATTTTATTTGGTATGTGGGTTGCAGCCTGGATCTGTAAGGCACGCTATGGTGTTTTGTATATTCGAGATGAATATCCAGAGGCCATTGCTGTTTGTGAAAAAGCAATTTCCGAGTTTCAGCAATTAAATTTGGATTTGCCGGGTAATTGGCATTTTAACTTTAAAATTATTAGAGGCGCAGGTGCTTATATTTGTGGCGAGGAAACAGCACTGTTAAATTCTATTGAAGGACAGCGCCCGGTAGTCTCTGTACGCCCACCCTTTCCAACTGAAAGTGGTCTCTTTGGACAACCGACCATCTTGAATAATGTGGAAACTTTTTCCAGCATTCATTTTATTTTAGATCAAGGTGCAGCAGTTTATAAAAATCTAGGCACAGAAAAATCCAGTGGTAGCAAATTGATTTCTCTTGATAGTAGTTTTAACAAGCCGGGGGTATATGAAGTACTGATGGGAACACCTGTTATCGATATTATCGAAAACGTGGGTGGTGGTTTTTCCAAATCAATTAAGGCATTGCATATTGGCGGCCCTCTGGGTGGACTTGTCCCCTTGGAAAAAATCAATAGCCTGACACTTGATTTTGAAACCTTCCAAAATGCGGGTTTTCTTCTGGGTCACGCCAGTATCATCGGTATTCCTGAGTCCATGCCGCTCATAGAATATGTGCAACATTTATTTGAATTTACCGCAGCTGAATCGTGCGGTAAATGTTTCCCCTGTCGTCTAGGTGCAACTCGTGGTGCAGAGATGTTTGCCAATGCTCGTAGCCGTACTGATTTGCTTAACAGAGAATTATTAAATGATTTATTGGAGACCATGGAAAAAGGTTCACTTTGTGCTCTCGGTGGAGGCGTCCCTCTACCGATAAAAAATGCATTGCAATGGTTTCCTCAAGAGTTTGCTGATTTTTTTAAAACTGAAACAGTTGCGAAATATCCTGCCAAACAGCAAAATGGAGCACGCATCTTATGAGCCCTTTAGACCATTCATTAAATACCCATGCTGACAAATCTTCTGCGGTAAAATCAATCGCTTTTTTAAATGGCAATCCCTATGAAATAAAAGCAGGTGAATCCATTTTAGCATTTGCCAGACGGCTCGAATTATACATTCCCACACTCTGCGATGATCCACGTCTTGACGCCAGTGGTTCATGTCGTGTTTGTTCGGTTGACGTTGCGCTCAACGAAAAGGGTCCTGTCAAAACCATGGCCTCTTGTCATACGCCTGTGACTGCGGGAATGCATATCGCTACCGATTCGGATGCCGTCAGAAAACTACGCAAAAATATTATCGAACTCGTGTTAACCGATCACCCTCTTGATTGCCTCACCTGCGAAGTCAACGGCAATTGTCAATTGCAGGACGTCGCGGCAGCGGTAGGGATCCGAGAAGTACGTTATGCAAAAGGCGCTAACCACCTACACTATGAAAAGGATAGTTCGCATCCCTACATGCGATCGGATTTATCTAAATGTATTAACTGTTACCGCTGCGTCAGAGCCTGTGATGAAATTCAGGGGGAATTTGTTTTAAGCACCCTGGGCCGAGGTTTTAATGCCAAAATTATCAAAGGACAGGATAGCAGTTTTGACACTTCAGTTTGTGTTTCCTGTGGCGCTTGTGCACAAACCTGTCCAACGGCTGCTATCTCCGATGTATTCCAATCCAAATCCACCGAGGCAGCAAAGAAAGTACGTACTATATGTTCCTATTGCGGCGTGGGTTGCAATCTTGAAGTGGCGGTTAAAGATAACAAAATCTTGTCTATTTCAGCGCCTATGGATGCCGAAGTCAATGCCGGCCATACCTGTTTAAAAGGTCGCTACGCCTGGCGTTTTTATAATCACCCCGACCGTCTGACCAGCCCGTTAATTAAAAAAGCAGGCGTTTTTGTTGAAGCCAGTTGGGAAGAAGCTTTTACGCTGATTAAAAATAAATTCCAAGCAATAGCACAACAATATGGTGCGGATGCTATCGCCGGTATTTCATCTTCCCGTTGCACCAATGAAGAAAATTATCTTATGCAAAAAATGATGCGCGCTGTTATCGGCACTAACAATATCGACTGTTGCGCCCGCGTCTGTCACTCACCCACGGCCTACGGCATGCAACAAAGTTTTGGTACTGGAGCGGCAACCAATTCAATTGCCGA